>CAYTRM010000035.1:0-12959 GCA_964440225.1 uncultured Thermoleophilia bacterium
CGATGCCTCCGGGCAGCGCACGAGGAGCGTGGTCACGACGGGTTCAACGACCACGTGCCCCTTCGACTCCCGGGCACCTTGGGTCGGCGTGGCGGCGACAACTAGGGCTGTCGGTCCCGCCACGCCGACCCGCTCGGCCATTGCGGGCGAAGGGTCCGCTGTCCGTCGGGATTGGCCCGCACCCGGCCGCTGGCTCCGACGGGGGCATCCCAGTTGGCGGTTCGTCGGTAGGGACAACAGCGTGGCTGCAAAGGGAGCATCCTTGGGGGTAGGTGAGGTCACCTGAATCCGTGCCGCCTCTTGTGACTCTGTCTATGGGGCCGTCAATAGACCCTCTGGGCATGGTCCTTGCTCATCCCCGTGGCCGGCCTCGCGTCCGCGTTGTGAGCCGTCGTCGCAGTTGGCAGCGGGCTGCGGGTCTACTCCGTGGCGGGCGGTGGGTGACCCTTGCCCTCGTACATGGACGCATCGGCCTGACGAACCAGTTCATCAAGTGAGAGCTCATGCGACGGCGCGGAATGGGCAGACCCGATGGTCAGCGAGACGGGGAAGCGTAGACCCGACGCAGACGCCTGGCGGTCGAGCTCTTGGTCGAGCCGCATGTTCACGGCGCTGAGGGCGCGCGCGTCCGCGTCCGCCACCACGATGAACTCGTCCCCCCCAATGCGGGCCACGATGTCGGACTCGCGAAACGCTGCCTGGAGCGTCCGGGCGCAGAGGCGGATGGCGATGTCGCCGGCATCGTGCCCGAAGCCATCGTTGATGGACTTCAGGTGGTCGACGTCTGCATAGACGATCGTCACGGTCGACCCCGCCCGCCGACACTCCTTCAGCCGCTGCTCGGCCAGCAGTGCAAAGCCGCGGCGGTTGTAGAGCCCCGTCATGTCGTCGCGCAGCGACATCGCGCGCAGCTCGTCCTCGAGGGCGCGGCGCTCGGCGATGTCGGACGCCGTGACGATGACGTGGGTGAGCGCCCGATCGGCATCGCGAATCGGCGTCAGCGAGCCGGCGACGAGCAGCCGCCCTCCCGTGCTCGTGACCCAATGACTCTCGAACGGGTACGCGCCCGCGCCTTCATCGAGGCGGCGCAACCCCTCGCTGAGCGCTGCGGCGTCTTCGGGGATCGGGAGAGCGGAGATGAACTCGAGACCGAGCAGATCTTCTTCGTAGCCGGTCGCGAGCCTCGCGGCGCGATTGACTCCCAAGATGCGTCCCTCGCGGCCAAGTGCGAGGATGAATGCGTCGGCCGACTCCAGTACATCGGCGAAGAAACCGCGCTCCGTCTCCACCGCCTTCTCGGCGTACACGTGTTGGCGCACGCTCTCTTCGAGGCGCGACTTCTCGCTAGTGAGACGGCTCGTCTGCTCCTGTCCGTTCGCGTCGGCTGGTTCGCCGGGGGCCGCGTGTTCGGGCGCCCGAGGACGCCATACCGCCGCGACTTCGCGCCAGCGCCCGGTGGGTGGATTGTGGGCACTGTCGAGTCGCATGGTGATGCCAGTCTCACGCTCGAAGCGGAGGCAGTAGCTGCCCGTCCACACGTAGAGCACGCCGACGGGATTCTCGGTGCGCGCTTCGATGCCGAGCGCCCGGACCTCCTCGAATGTGTACTCACGCACGGCGCACGCGCCGTCCTTCCCGCACCTCGCCAGGCCGGCATGAGGCGAGTCTACACCCAGAAGCCGCGGCGCTGATGGACCGAGGGGCCGCCGCATGGACGGCTGGCGTCTTCCCGGGAAGCCAGGGAGCGGGCGCGGGTCCACGATTGGCAAACGCCGCAGAGCGCGACCGGCTGCTGGCCCGCGGCGGGAGCGCCATCGGGAGTGTCCCGTGTCAGGGTTCTTGGAGACTCAGGGCCTGAAATGGGCACGCGTCCGCGCGGTGCATCGCCAGTGGCTGACGCCACGCGAGCGACTCGTGTGGCCTGACCTCGGTGAACAAAGCAAGGAATGCTTCGACCTCCTCGGCGAGCGTCGTCGCGTGGTCGATTACGCGCTGGTGGAGGTGCGCGCGCTTGAGACTGTGGGTGAGACGCTCGCTGCCGCTCATGCTCGGCGAGTTGCGCCGCGTGCCGCCGTGGCAGTGCGCCGCCGCTCCTGTGCCGACGCAATGCTGCCAAGACGCCTCGCCACGGGCCAATGCGCCTGAGCACGGCGAAGCATGGAGGGCGCGTAGAACCTTGGACCGTGCGGCACCGTCCCGCACGTGCGCGCACGGCCCGTCACCGCCGCCTGACGACTGCAAGACCTCCATCATCGGTTCAACTCCGATCGCCGCCTCCAACGATCTCCCTGCGCCTGGCGATTTCCTGTCGCTCGTGCGCGCGCACGGACTTTCCGAATCGGCAGGACTGCCGACATGTTGCCGACGAGCCGACGAGACTTGACAGTGGATGAGGCGCACCGCCTCATCGCGGAACTCGGGCGCATAGGGTGGTTTGGTCTTGCCCATGTGGACTCCCTTCTGGGCCTCGGGTCCCCAATCTTCGGGTGTCCACCAAAGCGGGCCGATTCCAGTCTCTGGAGTCAACCGGAAACGCGCAAGAAGCTCCTGCGGGGCCTCGCCGAGAAGGGCTTCGGCGCCGAGCAGCTCGCCGAGATGCAGAAGATCATCGACACCGAGAGGAGCGACCTCTTCGACGTGCTCGCGCACGTCGCCTACGCACCCCCGCCCGAGAGCCGCGAGGTGCGCGACGCCCGCGCCCAGGTCGCGATCCACGCCGAGTTCACGAGCAAGAAGCAGGCCTTTCTCGACTTCGTGCTTGCGCACTATGTGCGCGAGGGAGTGCAGGAACCCGACCAGGAGAAGCGCGCGCCGCTGCTCAAGCTGCGCTACTAGGGCTCCATCGCCGACGCGATCGCCGACTTCGGCGACGCGACCCTCATAGGGCGCATCCTCGCCGGCTTCCAGAAGCACCCGCACCAGCCGGCGACTGCGGCCTGACGCGCAATCGAACCGCGTGCCTTGCTACGCCGGCGCGAGTCGGCCGACCTGCGAGGCTATGTCAGGGCATCTGGCCGGATGACGTCGGCATGCCGGCGGCATAGCCGGCAGAAGTCCAATGCCCACCCCCGCGTCCGCACTCGCCTACCCGCTTGCCGGCGCCAGCGAGGATGCTCTTGGTCCAGCGGTGGGAGTCGTTGCCTCGGCGGGTCCCACGACTCTGGTTCCTGCACGGCCTTCCATGGCCTCTGCGACATCTGTGAGTGAAGCGACGATGCCGGTGCCACCGGCGCGCACGACGCGCAGACATGCCTCGACCTTTGGGCCCATGGAGCCCGCTCTGAAATGGCCTTCGCCGGCGTAGCGCTCCATTTGCGTGAGGTCCACGACATCCAAGGCAGCCTGGTGCGGAGTCCCGTAGTGGACGTAGACCTTGGGCACGTCGGTGAGGACGAGAAGCACGTCGGCGCCGAGATCGAGGGCGAGACGGGCGGCGGCCAGGTCCTTGTCGATGACGGCAGCCGTGCCGCTGATCTGGCCGTTGCGACCGCGCAACACCGGCACGCCTCCGCCGCCAGTACAGATCACCAGGCAGCCGCGCGCAACCAGGCAGCGTATGGCCTCGAGTTGGACGATCTCCCGTGGCTCGGGGCTGGGCACCACGCGGCGCCAGCCGCGGCCGGCGTCTTCCTTCATGGCGAAGCCCTTTTCGAATGCCATCTTCTTCGCCTGCTCCTTGTCGTAGAAAGGACCGACTGGCTTGGTCGGGCTGGCGAAGGCGGGGTCGTCCTCTGATACGACGGTCTGGGTGAGGAGGGTTGCGACGGGCGCGTCGACCTTGATGCGGCGTAGATGGTTGACGAGGCACTGCTCCAGCATGTAGCCGACCAAACCCTGACTTTCGGCGCCACAAGCGTCCATGGGCATGGGAGCGACAATCGCCTCAGCGACGGCCTGCTGGATGATGATGTTGCCCACTTGAGGGCCGTTACCATGAACGACGACGACCTCGTGGCCCTTCTCCATGAGGCGAGCGATGCGGCGGGCGGAGGCGTCTACGTTGACCAACTGCTCTTCGAAGGTGCCGACCTGGCCTGGCTGCAGGATGGCGTTGCCACCCAGCGCGACTACGACCTTCGAGCGGTAATTCACAGCGACTCCGTTTCGTCCTCGGACCACCGAACGGGGTCCGCGAGAGCCTGGTAGCCCAACCCTCTCATTGGCTGGAGTGGGGGGGCGATGACCGGCCGGGCAGGAGGCAGTGGGCCCGGCCGGTCATCGCTGGGGGGAGTCGTCATCGCAGCGTCGTCAGCACCATCACGGCCTTCTCGGTGTGCATGCGGTTCTCGCCTTGGTCCCAGAAGACGCAGCAGTCGCTCTCGATGACCTCATCGACCATGTCCTCGCCGCGCGTGCCCGGAAGGCAGTGCATGTAGATCACATCCGGCTTGGCCATCTCGATGACGCGCCTGTTGACCTGGTAGGGGGTGAAGTCGAGGACGCGCTGTTCGCGGTTCTCGGTCGCCATCGAGTGCCAGGTGTTGCCGTAGATCACGTCGGCGTCGGTGGCCACCTGCTCGAGGTCCTTGGTGAATGTGATGGTCGAACCGGAGAGTGCCGCCCACTTCTCGGCCACCGCGAGCTGCTCGGCGTTGGGCTGGTAGCCTTCATTGGGCTGGGCCGCACAGAAGTCCATGCCCATCATCGCGCTGCCCATCATCAGCGAATGGCAGACGTTCCAGATGTCGCCGAGGTAGCCGATCCTGAGGCCCTTGTAGGCGCCCTTCTTCTCCTTGATCGTCATCAGGTCGCAGAGGCCTTGGCAGGGGTGGGTCTCATTGGTGAGCGCGTTGATCACGGGGTTGCGCATGTACTGGGCGAACTCCTCGACGACCTCTTGGCCGAAGGTGCGGATGAAGAGTCCGTCACAATAGCGGTCGATGATGCGCGCCGTATCGCGGATCGGCTCGCCACGGCTGGTCTGCATCTGGTCGGGGCTCATGTAAAGGGTCTGTGCCCCGAGCTGGGCGGCCCCGGCCTGGAAGCTGACGCGGGTCCGCGTCGAGAGCTTCTCGAAGATCATCGCGAAGGTCTTGCCGGTGAGCGGCTCGAACGCCTCGTCGGTGGCGCGCTTGCGCTTGAGCTCGATGGCGGTGTCGACGAAGTAGCCGACCTCCTCAGGCGTGAAGTCGGCCAGCTTGAGGAAGTCCCTACCCTTGAAGTGATGCAGCATCCCCGCTCCTCTCTGAGCGTCCCTCACAACGAGGTTCCACTGACGGTGGTCGTGCAGCGCGGCGCGGCAACAACGAACTCATGTCCTGCGCGTGGCCGGGGAGGCGGAGACAGCGCACCGTCGAAGGTGCCGGTGGCGACCACGTCCGTCGATCAGCAGCCACGCACTTGATGCACTCCTTTGCACAGCCCCTCGCTGTCGTTCCATATATTGTTGAGCTGTGCAATATTCTCAATACGGCGAGATGAAGTCAAGGCCCTCGGATTCCGGAGCGTTGCGCTGGCGACTACTGCGGATCAAGCGGCGCGCTGCGGTCGATCGACGCGCAGGCCTGATGCAAATGTCCTCGCCGCGTCAGTCCGATGGGTCCGTGGCCGGTCCCCGTGGGGCCCGGCCATGTTCGCGAATGAGGTTGTGGAGCAGCGGAGTGCCGCTGTCGGTATTCGTGCGCACGACGCCCAGGAGCACGGCGTCCCCTGTACCGACATTGTGGTAGCCGTGCTCCGCCGACTCGGGCACGAACAGCGTGTCGGTCGGCGACAGGTGATACTCGTGCTCGTCGACTATCACGGTGGGGGAGCCTTCGATGCAGTAGAGGACCTCTTGCGTGGGATGTTGGAGACCCTCGAGGCGGCCGTTCGGTGAGAGACGCAGCAGAAACGGCTCCATCTCCCAGGACGGGCTCGCCAGGTACCTGAGGTCGACGCCGGGACTGCGCACCGGGACGCGCAGAGCGGCGCCGAGTGGGACGTATTCGACGCGCGGTTCATGCGTCTCCGAAAGGACGTCCGCGACACTGGCGCCGCAGACTCCGGTCAGGCGCACGAGCCTCGAGATGGCGATCTCGGTGCGACCGTTCTCGACCATACTGACGAAGGAGGCTGAGAGCCCGGCCCGCTCGGCCACCTCTCGCAGCGTGAATCCCCGCTGCTTCCGGAGGGCCTTGAGGCGTGAGCCGATCCGTCGCAGTTCCTCGGCTTCGGCGCCGGGTTCATTGTCCCGCCAATCGCTACCTGTGGTCTTCTTCGGTTTCTCAGCGCTGTTAGCCACGCTTACCTACCTCCATTGCCGACCCCTCCACCCGGCCAGTTCCCGGTCTGCTTCCATGGCGCCGCCTGCGGACATGGCGATGTCTTCGGTGCTTGGACTCGAGCCCCCCCTGGCACGGTGCGCGAACGCACTCCGGCAGGATTGCTTGACTCTCCGGTATATTCTACTCGCTGTTCAAAATACTTGACAAGCTTTCTTGCAGCACATACGTTGATGCGGCGTCGGCCCTTGGTGCCGACAAGCTATCGCAGATCGTGCGGCGCCGCCCATTGGGGTGATCGGCGAATGCCGACAAAGGGCCGATTCGGGAGGTCGAATGCAGGTTGCTCGCGAGGTCAGTACGACAGCAAACCGTGTGACTGGTAGCCAAGGAGAGAACATGCGAAAAGGTTGGACACTTGCGGTAGTGGTGCTCGTGTTGGGAGCTGTATTCGCGAGCGTGATTGCAGGCTGCGGCGACGCCGGCACCACCACCAGCAGTGCTTCGGGGGCTCCGTCCGGCGAGCCCATCAAGATCGGGATCGACACCGCCCTGACCGGCATCGTCGCCGCTGCCGGAGAGGGTCAGACGGCTGTCGCCAAGATGTTCCAGGATGACGTCAATGCGTCGGGCGGTCTCCTGGGTAGGCCGATCGAACTGGTCATCGAGGACAGCGCCTCGGATCCCAAGACGTCGAATGAGAAGGCGAAGATCCTCGTCAGTAAGGGCATCGACGTCGCCGTCGGCCCCGCCCTGAGCGCCGAGCGGACGGCGGCCGAGCCGGTGTTCACCGCCGCTGGTGTTCCGCTCCTGTACTCCACCTGGTATGAGGGTGGCGCCTACTCTCCGCTCATGTTCATCAATGCGGAGACACCCGAGCAGCAGATCAACCCGTTCATTCCGTGGCTCGTTGAAAAGTACGGCCCGAACATCTATTTCGTGGGCAGCGACTACGAGTTCCCCCGTGGGCAGATCGAGATGGCCAAGAAGGCCCTGGCTGCAGCTGGAGGCAAGGTTGTCGGCGAGGAGTACGTGGCCTTGGGCACCACCGACTTCGGCTCGGTGATCACGCGTATCCAGAAGGCGCAGCCGGACGTGGTCTTCGACGTCACCGTGGGCACCGACCAGGTCGCCTTCGCCAAGCAGTTCTACGACTACGGCCTCTCCGAGAGCATGGCGTTCGCCGGCACCTGCGCGCCGGAGACGAACATCCAGGGCATCGGCTCCCCCGCCTCAACGGGCATCATCGAGTGCTTCGGATACTTCCAGAACATCGACACGCCGGAGAACAAGGCGTTTGTCGAGAGGTACAAGACCTACGACAGCAAGAACCCTGTGACGACCCAATCTGAGCACATGTATGCCGCCCTGCTCCTGTGGCAGAAGGCCGTGGAGAAGGCCGGCACGACCGAGGGCGAGGCTGTTGCCAAGGCGATGGAGGGCCTGACAGTGGATACGCCCGGTGGCGCCACGACGATGCGGGCCATCGATCATCACACTGCCATGCACATGTACATCGCACAGGTCGATAGCAGCGGTCAGTTCGTCATTCAGGAAGATCTGGGTCTCATCGAGCCCGGAGTGAATCAGAGAACGGGCGAATAGCCCCAAGAGACGCAGGGTCTCGAATGCTGCGGCCTGCGGCGACCTGCCGCGGGCCGCAGTTTCGAGAACCCGGCGCTGGCGACGGTGTCTGGAAAGGAGCCTAAGCCTCTGCCATGAGCGACACGCAAGTCATTCTCCTTCAGTTGCTGAACACGCTGGTCACGATCGGGGTTCTCGTGCTCGCGAGTCTGGGCCTGGCGATCATCTTCGGGCTCATGGATGTCCTCAACATGGCCCACGGCGAGTTCATCATGTTGGGCGGCTACACCGTCGTGGTCACCTCCACGTGGGGCGTCAATCCTTGGGTCGGCGCCATTCTGGCGGCGGGTGTGGTCGCCTTGGTAGGTGTGGCGGTGGAGCGCGGCCTGCTCGGGAGGCTGTCTGGTCGCCCCCTCGATGCATTGCTGCTCACCTGGGGCTTGGCCCTGATCCTGAGGATGCTGATACAAGTCATCTTCGGAGCCGCTCCCAGAACGGCCGTCGCCCCTGTCGTGGGAGCCGTGAGCGTCTTTGGCACGCCGTTTCCACTCTACAAACTCTGCGTTCTTGGCCTGACCATCGTGGTGACGATCGCCGTGCTTCTGCTCTTCCGCTACCCGACCTTCGGCATGAAAGTCAGGGCCACGCTTCAGGATCGTGAGATGGCGGCGTGTCTCGGCGTCAAGGTGAGGAACGTCTACACGATCTCCTTCGCGATCGGATCAGCCCTCGCCGGGTTCGCCGGGGCCTTGCTTGCGCCGTTCATCTCTGTGAACCCGAACCTGGGCGGAACCTACCTGGTCAACGGCTTCATGACCGTGATCGTGGGTGGCTTGGGCAGCTTGATCGGGACCGTCGGAGGCTCGGCGGTCATCGGCGGCGCGCAGGGTGCCATCGCCTCGTTCGCCTCTTCCGTGTACGCCCAAGTCATCGTGCTGGCTATTGCAATCGTGGTCGTGCGTATCAGGCCGCAGGGCATCTTCACTCGGAGGTAGGGTATGGCGAGTCTTGGCTCCTCTCGATTGAGGCGCGGAATAGCGGGCCTCATCGGCCCCTCTGATGGAGAAGGCGCCCGACGCAGCAAGGAGCGCCCGTTCGCACTGGCCTCGAAGACGCTGCTCTTTGCAGCGGCCGTGGGTGTGGCAAGCTTCTTCTGGGGCGGCAGAGGCGGTGTCGACCAAGCGACGCTCTGGCTGATCTTCGGCATGCTCGCCGTCGGCGTCGACGTCTGGTGGGGCTACGCCGGGCTGCTCAGCTTTGGCCACGGCGTCTTCTTCGGCCTCGGCGCCTTCGGTTACGCGTGGATCACGACCGGGAGTCTCCCGTGGTTCTCGTTCCTCGGCCAGACGCCGCTGGCCGGCGCGCTTTTCGGCGTGGTCGCGGCGACCGCGATGGGGGCTCTGGTGGCATATTTCCTCAGCTATGGTCGGGTCACAGGGGCGTACTTCTGCATCGTGACGATGGCGCTCTCGTTCCTGCTCGCGGCCTTGGCACAGGGCACTCCCCTCTTCGGCGGTTTCACCGGGCTGGGCGGCGTGCCGCCGCTGGGCATTGGGCGCTTCAGCTCCAGTGGCGGCGCCGCAATGCTCGCCATCGTCGCCGTGACGCTCACGGTCGCCGTGTATCTCCTTCGCTGGCTGCTGAATACGAACCTCGGCCGGGTGATCGATGGTTCTCGCGAGAACGAGACCAGGATCGAGTACCTTGGAGCCAATGTCCCGAAGCTCAGGGTCATGATGATGGCGCTGTCGGCTGCGGTGTCGGGACTTGCGGGCGTGTTCTTCGCTGCGCACTCGGGCTATGTCTCCTCCGACCTCCTGGGCATGGGCATCTCGACCGAAGCCGTGATCTGGGTCGCCGTAGGAGGACGCATGACCTTGATTGGGCCAGTGATCGGCGCCGTGGCGGTACGGGCCGCGGGCTATGCGCTCAGTGGAGTGGCCACCTCGTTCTGGCAGTTGTTCCTCGGCCTGGTGATCGTGATCCTCGTGCTCGTCGGCGGCAACGGCATCGTTGGCCTGGGGCGAGCGACCACGGGCTGGATCCGAGGCAAGATGGCGAAGAAGCCGGCGGTCGGGAAGGCGCCGACATGAGCATCCTCGAAGCCCGTGATCTGGGTATACGATTCGGCGGCCTCTGGGCGCTCAAAGGGGTGAATCTGTCGCTGACGGATGGCGAAGTCCACGGCTTGATCGGCCCGAACGGTTCGGGGAAGTCGACGTTCTTCCATCTTGTCGTTGGCCGCTTCGCTCCAACGACGGGGGAGGTCCTGTACAGGGGCAAGGCCTTGACGCGCCTCTCACCTAGCCAACGAGCACGGCTCGGTATCGCGATCAAGTTCCAGATCACGAGTCTCTTCGAAGGCTTGACTGTAGCCGAGAACATCGAGATCGGTATCGTCGGCCGGCAGACTTCGATGCGACAGCTGGTGTGGGGTGGCTCGGGCCGCGGTGGCCCCTCGAGAGAGGACAACGACGAGCTCCTTGAGCTGGTCGGGCTGCAGGACAGGCGAAACGACCTAGCCGGCAACCTGAGTCACGGCCAGAAGCAGTGGCTTGAGATCGGCATGGCGCTGGCAACAGACCCGGAGCTCCTCCTTCTGGATGAGCCGACCTCCGGCATGGGAACCGAAGAGACACGGAAGACAGCGGAGCTTGTTCTGCGGCTCAAGGGGTCACGGACGATCCTGGTCATCGAGCATGACATGGCGTTCGTCAGACAGGTGGCGGACAGCATCACAGTGCTGTCCAAGGGAGAGGTCTTGACTGAAGGGACCTACGAATCGGTGAAGGACGATCAGCGAGTCATCGAGGCGTACCTCGGGAAAGGGCGTGTCCGCGATGCTTCTTGACGTTGACGACGTCCAAACGCTCTACGGTCAGAGCCACGTGCTGCACGGGACGAGCTTGCACGTGGCAGAGGGTGACTTCGCGTGCCTGCTCGGCCGGAACGGGATGGGTAAGACCACCCTCATGCGGACGATCATGGGCCTGACCCCTCCCCGCGAGGGCTCGATCACTTTTCGCGACCGCCGCATCGACCGGCTCAAGCCTGACGAGATCTACGCTCTCGGGATCGGCTATGTTCCCCAAGGGCGACACATCTTCCCGCACCTGACGGTGCACGAGAACCTGCGCATGGGGCTGAAGGCGAAACGCCGCAAGGAATCCCCACTTCTGGACAAGCTACTGGCCTACTTCCCGGTCCTTCGCGACAGGCTCAAGCAGAAGGCGGGCACTCTGAGTGGCGGCGAGCAGCAGATGCTCGCGATCGCCCGCGCCCTTGCCGGCGAAGTCACGTTCATGTTGCTTGACGAACCGACCGAGGGCGTTCAGCCGAGCATCGTGGACGAATTCCTCGACATGTTGCTCAGGATCAACAAGGACGAGGGACTCACCGTCTTGCTCGTGGAGCAGAATCTGGAACTGGCTCTCTCCGTCGCGCGGAGCTACTCCGTCATGGAGGGGGGAAGGATCGTCGAGAGTGGCGACGTGGCTGCGATCGACCAGGCGGCCGTCATCCAGAAGTACCTGAGCGTCTAGGAATAGGCAGCGTCCATCACCGCAGGGCGTGGCGCCTGCGCGACACTTCTTTGACTTGGTTCGCACATGACTGTGCGGCGTGCACGTGCGGTCGGATCCACCGGTGTCTCTCGATGAGGAGGACGCATGACCATCAGCGCTGCGGGTTTTCAGTTGGCTTGTCACAACGGTTCGCCCGAGGAGAATCTGACGGCGATTCGAGACGGTGTCCTGGCGATCGCGTCGCAGCATCCAGAGACCCAGCTCGTCGCGGTGCCTGAGCTCGCGCTGTCCGGTACCGACTGCGGAGCGGGCTTCTTCGACCTTGGCGTGCGGTGGCCGGACGGCAAGGCGCTGACGAGCCTGGCCGCGGTCGCCAAGGAGGCCGGCATCATGCTCATTGTGGGCATTATCGAAGCCTCACCGGCACCCGGCGTCATGTACAACGCCGCCGCCATCTTCGACAGTGATGGCTCGCCGCTCGGCTGCTACCGCAAGACGCATTGTCTGGCCCGCGAGATGCTCTACTTCAGGAACGGCTGCGAGCTGCCCGTGTTCGACAGCGACCTCGGAAGGTTCGGCGTGCTCATCTGCTGGGACGCGGCCTTCCCGGAAGCGGCTAGGGTCATGGCTCTGCAGGGCGCCGAGTTCCTGGTCGTCCTCGGGGCGTGGCAGGATCCCTACGCATCCGACTGGGAAATGGTCGTCTCAGCGCGCGCGTATGACAACGTGCTGCCCATCCTCGCGGTCAATCGGTCTGGCCATGACAACCAGTGGACGTTCTCCGGCCACAGCAAGATCGTCGATTGCCTCGGCAAGACGGTCGCGGAGGCGGGCGAGGGCGAGAACGCCATTTTCGCGGGCGTGATCGACAAGGAGCACACGGGCGAGGTGCGCAAGGGCTACGGCTCTCAGCTGCGCGATCGGAATCCGGCCGTCTACGGCCTTCTCACGTACCCGAATCCGTGAGCCCGGCATGACCACCTTCGATGAGACTCTGACCGTTGGACGCGTGAGGGCCCCGTGCGACGCCGGTGCGTCCGCGTTTGGGCCGGAGAATCGCCGGATGGCTCTCGAGTGCCTAGGCACAGAGGTCTTCGACGTGCTGGTTATCGGCGGCGGCGTCACCGGCTGTGGCGTTGCTCTCGACGCAGCGAGCCGGGGACTCTCCGTCGCTCTCGTCGAGAGACGGGACTTCGCTGCCGGTACGTCGAGTCGCTCCAGTAAGCTGATCCACGGCGGGCTTCGCTATCTGGAGGGCTTAGACCTTGCGCTCGTGCACGAGGCGCTCCACGAGCGGCGTCTCCTTGTCGAGAAGATCGCGCCGCATCTGGTCCATCGGACACCGTTTCTCTTTCCCTTGCGCCGCAGAGCATGGGATCGCGCTTACATGGGTTCGGGGTTGCTGCTCTACGACGCCCTCGCGGGACTTCACCCCGCGGTGCCGCGCCACCGCCACCTGTCTCGTGCCGCATGCCTGCGAGCCGTGCCGGCGCTGAGCGAGGGCGCGTTCACGGGCGGCATCCGCTACTATGATGCCCAGGTCGACGACGCTCGGTTCTCGCTGACTCTGGCACGCACGGCGGCCTTCTTCGGCGCCGTATGCGCGTCGGCCGTCACCGTTGGCGCGTTCCTCCATGAGGGCGACCGC
>CAYTRM010000036.1:0-12839 GCA_964440225.1 uncultured Thermoleophilia bacterium
GAGTCGCTGATGGCCGGGTCCGCCACAGGACGTCGGCGCCCGGCCCGCCGGCGCGGCGGCGGCCTGTCCGCGGTCGCGCGCGCCACCGGCGGCGCGGGTGGTCTGGACGGGCGCATCAGGCTCCTTCGCTTCGTCTTCATCGTCTTCCTCGTGCTGGTCGGCGGCAAGGCGGTCGCGCTCGCGTCGTCGTCGCAGCATCTCACCCGCATCGCCCAGCAGCAGCAGACGGCGCGGGTCGAGCTGCCCGCCCATCGAGGCGCCATCCTCGACCGCAACGGGCGGGAGCTGGCGGTGGGCACGCCGCAGCAGACCGTCTAC
Organism: uncultured Thermoleophilia bacterium; assembly: GCA_964440225.1. GTDB lineage: Bacteria > Actinomycetota > Thermoleophilia > UBA2241 > UBA2241 > CAIXSE01. Next base: position 319 of record CAYTRM010000036.1, read on the forward strand.
GCCACGCCGTACCTGATCGAGGACGCGGCCGGCGCGGCCGACGACCTGTGCGAAGCGTTGCGGATCGATCGCCGCCGCGAGCGCAGGGCGCTGCGCAAGGCCCTCGCCGACAAGGAGAGCGGCTTCGCCTACGTGGCCCGCAAAGTCGATCCGGATCTGGCGAAGGCCGCCCTGGCGCTCGACATCCCCGGGGTGGGGGCGTATGCGGAGGAGGAGCGCACCTACCCGCTCAAGGGCACGGCCGCGCAGGTCCTCGGGCTGGCCGGGGTGGACAATCAAGGGCTCGCCGGCATCGAACTGCTCTACGACAAGGAGCTCTCCGGCGTCGTCGGCAGCGAGACGATCGTCCGCGACCCCGCCGGCCGCGCTCTGAAGACGCTCCCCGAGGCGGAGCCCGAGTCCGGCGCCGACGTGCGCCTCACGCTTGACGCCGAGATCCAGTACACCGCCGAGGACGTGCTCGAGCGCGCCGTACGCAGCTCGTACGCCAAGGCGGCGACCGCGATCGTCATGGACCCGCGCAGCGGCGAGATCCTCGCCATGGCGAACGTGACCAAGGAGGGGTTCCACGGCTACGGCAAGGACCCCGACGCCGACCGCAACCGCGCCGTGACCGACCAGTACGAGCCGGGCTCCATCTTCAAGCTCGTGACCATCTCCGGCGCGCTCGCCGATGGGCTGGTCACACCCGAGACGTCGTTCACGCTGCCTCCGACGATGACGCTCTACGACGTCACCATCAACGAGTCGCACCCGCGCGGCACGGCCGTCTACTCCGTGCGCGAGATCCTGCAGTGGTCGAGCAACGTCGGCGCCGTGACCATCGGCCGGAAGATGGGCCAGACCAGGCTGCTCAAGTGGATGGACGCGTTCGGCTTCGGCGCGCCGACCGGGGTGCAGTTCCCGGGCGAGGCCGGTGGGACCGTGCCGCGCGCCGAGCAGTGGTCGGGGACGTCCATCGTGAACATCCCGATGGGGCAGGGCATCGCCGTGACGCCGCTGCAGATGGCGGCCGCGTTCTCGACGGTCGCCAACAACGGCGTGGCCGTCGCGCCGCGGCTCGTCGGTCAGGTCGGCGCCACCGTGTACGACGAGCGGGAGAAGCGCCGCGTGATACCCGCGAGCGTCGCGCGGGACGTGCGTTCGATGCTGACCACCGCCGTCGACAAGGGTACGGGCACCAAGGCGCAGATCCCCGGCTACAAGGTCGCGGGCAAGACGGGCACCGCCGAGATGCCGCTTCCCGGCGGCGGAGGCTACGCGGAGGGCGTCTACGTAGCCTCGTTCATCGGGATGGCGCCGGCGGACCGGCCGCGGCTCGTCGTGCTGGTGGCGATAGACGGGACGCCGATGTACGGCGGCGACGCCGCCGCGCCGGCGGTGCAGAAGATCATGCGCTTCTCGCTCCAGCACCTGGAGATCGCGCCGTGAGCGGTCGTGCCCACACCCCGCCGCCGGGGGTGCCCGGCGCGGGTGAAGGGGGGTGGCCGGTCTGTTAGAATCCGCCGCGATGAAGCTGAGCCAGCTGGTCCAAGGGGTCGCCGGAGCCACCGTGCGCGGCGACCCGGCCACCGAGATCCGGGGCCTCGCCTACCACACGCGTGACGTCGCCGACGGCACGCTTTTCTTTTGCGTGCCCGGCCTCCGGCACGACGGCCACCGGTTCGCCGCCGCGGCCGCCGAGGCGGGCGCCGCGGCGCTCGTCTGCGAGCGCGAGGCGGCGGTGGCCCTGCCGCAGGCGATCGTGCCCGACGCGCGGCGGGCCATGGCGCTCATGGCCGCGCGCTGGTTCGGCGAGCCCTCCCGCGAGCTGCGGGTGGCAGGCGTCACCGGCACCAACGGCAAGACGACGACGGCGCACCTCATCGCCGGCGTCTTCACCGCCGCCGGTCTCCCCAGTGGCCTTCTCGGCACCGTGGTCAACCGCATCGGCGGCGTCGAGCATGCGGTCAAGCTCACCACGGCCGAGTCTCTCGATCTGCAGCGGATGTTCGCCGAGATGGTCGCGGCCGGCGACCGCGCCTGCGCGCTCGAGGTCAGCTCGCACGCGCTCTCCCAGGAGCGGTCGGCGGGTATCGACTTCGACGCGGTCGTGTTCACCAACCTCACGCGCGACCACCTCGACTTTCACAAGGATCTGGACGACTACTACGGCGCCAAGCGGCGCCTCTTCCTCCCGGACGAGGCGCGAAGCGGAGCGGCGATCGCCGTGCTGAACGCCGGCGATGAGTTCGGCCGGCGCCTCATCACGGACTGCCGGCCCGCGTACGGGGACGACGTGTGGACCTACGCCGTCGCCGGCGCCGCGCCGGCCGAGGACCCGCCGGCCGACGTGCGCGCCGCCGACCTCGAGTTGCGCGCCGACGGGTCGGCCTTCACGCTGCTCTGCCCGCGGCTCGGCGTCGAGGAGCGGCTCGACCTGCGTCTTGCCGCGCACTTCAACGTCGAGAACGCGCTTGCAGCCGCCGCCACCGCGTTCGCCCTGGGTCTCCCGCTCGAGGCGGTCATCGAGGCCCTCAGCGTCACCGGCGGGGTCCCCGGGCGCTTCGAGACGGTCCGCGGAGGCCAGCCCTTCAGTGTGATCGTCGACTACTCGCACACGCCGGACTCGCTCGAGAACGCGCTGCTGGCCGCGCGGGCGGTCACCCAGAATCGACTCCTCGTCGTGTTCGGCTGCGGCGGCGATCGCGACCGCGGCAAACGGCCGCTCATGGGAGGGATCGGCGCGGAGCTCGCCGACGCTTCCTTCATCACGTCGGACAACCCGCGCAGCGAGGAGCCGCTGGCGATCATCGACGAGGTCGTCGCCGGCGTCCCGCCGGAGCGCGTGGCCACCGTGGCGATCGAGCCGGATCGGCGACGGGCCATCCGGCTCGCTCTGGCGGAGGCCCGGGAGGGCGACACCGTGGTGATCGCCGGCAAGGGACACGAGCAGGGTCAGGTCATCGGCGACCGGCGCATCCCCTTCGATGACCGGACCGTCACCGAGGAGCTCCTGACGGAACTCGGCGGCGGGTGGTGACCCCGTGATCCCGCTGTCACTGACCGAGGTCGCGGCCGCCTGCGGCGGCCGACTCGAGGCGGCCGATCCGGCCGCCGCGGTCACTCGCGTCTGTACCGACACTCGCGCGCTGTCGCCGGGCGACCTGTTCGTCGGCCTGCGCGGAGAGACGTTCGACGGCGACTCCTACGCCGCCGCGGCGGCCGCGGCCGGCGCCGCCGCCGTCGTCGTACGCGAAGAGACCGCCGCCGGTCTCGACCCCCAGGCGCCGCGCGTCGTGGTCGCCGACGGGCTCGCGGCGCTGCAGCGTCTCGCCACGGCCGTCCGCCGGCGCTCCGGCGTCAAGGTCGTCGCGATCACCGGCAGCGCCGGCAAGACGTCGACCAAGGACATCCTGGCGGCGCTGCTGCGCCCTGTGGCTCGTGTGGTCGCGACGGACGCCAACCTCAACAACGAGATCGGCGTCCCGCTCACGCTCCTTGCCATCGAGCCGGACACGGAGGTCGCCGTCGTCGAGATGGCGATGCGCGGCGCCGGCCAGATCCGCGAGCTCGCGCGCATCGCGCTGCCCGACGTCGGCGTGATCACCAACATCGCGCCGGTCCACCTGGAGCTCGTCGGCACGATCGAGGACGTCGCTGCGGCGAAGGCCGAGCTCGTCGAGGAGCTGGACAGGGGGACGGTCGTCGTGCCGGCGGACGAGCCGCTGCTCGTCCGTCACGTGCGCCGTCACCGTGGCCGTGTCGTCACCTTCGGCGCGCCGGATGCCGACGTCCACACCGTGGCGGAGGAGCGGCGCGGCGAGGGGACGCACGCCCTGATCGACGCGTTCGGGCGCCGCGGCACTCTGGACTTCAGCTTCACCGGGGCCCACTACCTCCGCGACGCGCTGGCGGCCCTGGCCGCCTTTCTGGAGCTGGGGTTCCGACTCGACGAGGCCAGAGCCGGCGCCGGCCGGGTCGCCTTCAGCGATCTGCGCGGCGTCGTCGCCGAGCTCCCCGGCGGCGGGCTGGTGCTCAACGACGCCTACAACGCCAACCCTGTGGCTATGCTGGCCGCCGTGGATCACCTGGTGAGTATCGCCGGGGGGCGGCCCTCGGTCGCGGTGCTCGGCGACATGTACGAGCTCGGCGCCGGGGCGAGCGCGTACCACCGGGCCGTCGGCGAGCACTGCGCGGCCGCCGGGGTGCGCCTCGTTGCCGTCGGCGAACTCGGCCGCGACTACCTCACCGGCGCTCCCGGGGAGCGCTGGTTCCGGTCGGTGGACGAGTGTCTGGCGGCGCTGGCGGAGGTCGCTCCGCCGGGCAGCGCCGTTCTGGTGAAGGCCTCACGGCTGATGCGGATGGAGCGCGTCGCCGACGCGCTGCTCGCGAGCGAAGGGGGAGACCGTGCTTAGAGCCATGGGGGCCAGCGTGCTGGCCATGGTGCTGGTGCTCGTCATCGGTCCCGCCTTCATCCGCTGGCTGCGCGTCAACGAGTTCGGGCAGAACATCCGCGAGGAAGGCCCCGAAGGGCACAAGACCAAGGAGGGCACGCCGACGATGGGCGGCGTGCTCATCTGGCTCGCCGTGCTCGTCCCGTACCTCGTCTTCAGCCGCTTCTCCGTGGCCTCGCTCACCGTGCTCATCGCCGCCTTGGGCAACGCCGCGATCGGGTTCGCCGACGACTGGATCAAGATCGTGCGCAAGCGCTCGCTGGGTCTCTCGGCGCGCTACAAGCTGCTCCTGCAGCTGCTCCTTTCGCTGTTCGTAGGGTTCATCGCCTTGCACTTCGTCGGTCTCGACACGCGCGTCGACGTCCCCTTCAGCTCGTTCAAGCTCGAGCTGGGCACGATCGGTTTCTACGCGCTCATCTTCCTGACCCTCGCGGGATTCTCGAACGCCGTGAACCTCACCGACGGGCTGGACGGCCTGGCCGCCGGCGCGTCCGCGATCGTGCTCGTCGCGCTCGCCGGCATCGCCTTCATCATCGGCCGTAATACCAGCGACCCCGGCATCACCGACCTGATGGTCGTCGCCGGTTGCGTCGGCGGAGCCGCCCTCGGCTTCCTCTGGTACAACACGTTCCCGGCCGACGTCTTCATGGGCGACACCGGGTCGCTCGGCCTTGGCGGCGCCATCGCCGGCATGGCCGTCATGACGCGGACCGAGCTGGCGCTGCTGATCATCGGCGGCCTGTTCGTCATCGAGGCCGGCTCGGTCGCCGCGCAGGTCATATCGTTCAAGCTCTTCCACCGGCGCGTCCTGCTCATGGCGCCTCTGCACCATCACTTCGAGCTCAAGGCCTGGTCCGAGACCAAGATCATCGTGCGCTTCTGGATCGTCGCCGCCATCTTCGCGGGGGCGGGTTTCGCGGCGTACTACGCGACCTTCTGAGGGCGGGGCGATGGAACTCGAGGACGTTCGCTGCGTCGCCGTACTCGGTCTGCGCCGGAGCGGCCGCCCGGCGGCGCTTCTCGCGCGGCGTGAGTTGCCGGCGGCGCGGGTCGTCGGGCTCGACGAAGGCGCGCCGCCCGACGACGACACGCTCTCCGTCCTGCGCGCCGCCGGTGTCGAAGTGCCCGACGGGCCGGCGGCGGAGCTGCCGGCGGAGGTCGACCTGCTCGTCAAGAGCCCCGGCGTCCCGGACGAGAGCCCCATCGTCCGCGAGGCCGCGCGTCGCGGTGTGACGCTCTGGAGTGAGGTGGAGTTCGCGAGCCGCTTCCTCCCCAACGCCATCGTCGGCATCACCGGCACCAACGGCAAGACGACCACCACCGAGCTGACCGGTGCGATCCTCCGCGACGCCGGGCTGCCCGTCGCGGTGGGCGGCAACATCGGACATGCCCTCGCGGCGATGCCCGGCGTGGTCGCCGCGGACGCCACGGTCGTGGCCGAGCTCTCAAGCTTCCAGCTCGAGCACGTCGAGCGGTTCCGCCCGGACGTCGCCGTCCTGCTGAATCTCACCGAGGACCATCTGGACCGCCACGGCACCTATCGCAGGTACGTCGACGCGAAGCTGAGGGTCTTCGAGTCCCAGCGCGCCGGCGACACCGCGCTGCTGTGCGCCGACGACGAGGGTCTGCTCGAGGAGCACGCGGGAGGGCGGCTGACGGGCCGCGCTCCGCGCGGCTGGTTCTCCGCCGTGCCGGGGCGCCCGGACGGTCCCGGGGGGGAGTCCCTGGTCGCGGGGGTCGGCGAGGACGACGTGCTCTGGCTGCTCGTTCGCGGCGAGCGGCGGCGGCTCTGCCGCCGCGACGAGCTGGCGCTGCGTGGCGAGCACAATCTGCTGAACTCGCTGGCCGCGGCCGCGGCGGCGTGCGCCGCCGGCGCTTCCGTGAGCGCGGCCGCCGCGACCCTCCGCGGCTTCGAGGGCGTGCCGCACCGGTTGCAGGTCGGCGGCGTCGTCGGCGGCGTCACGTACGTCAACGACTCCAAAGCGACCAACGTCGACGCCACGCTGAAGGCGCTCACCGCCTACTCGGGCGGCGTGCACCTCATCCTCGGCGGCTACGACAAGGGCGCCGAGTACGACGAGCTCGCCGCGGCCACCGAGGGCCGGGTGCGGCAAGCGCTGCTCGTCGGCGCGACGGCGCCGCGGCTCGAGGCGGCGTTCGCCGCCCGGGCGGCCGCGGCCGGGTCGCGCGCCACCCCATACGTCCGCTGCGGCGATCTGGAGACGGCCGTCGCCGTCGCCGCCGCCGCCGCGTCGCCCGGCGACGTCGTCCTGCTCAGCCCGGCGTGCGCCAGCTGGGACCAGTACAGGGACTACGAGGAACGGGGCGAACAGTTCCTCAAGCTGGTGAGCGAGTTGCGAGCGAGGAGCTAGGACCCCGTGAGGTCGTCGAACCGCGGCGCCGAGCACGTCGAACTGGACCACCTCGACTGGGTCGAGGACGGCACGCCGCGTCGCGGCGCCGGCCGCGACCGGCGGTCCACGGAGCGCCGCCAGAGCACCGCCGCGGCGTCACCCGATCGGCGGCGCTCCACGGACCGGCGCGCATCCGAGCGCCGCGCTCCCGGCGACGGGGGAGACGCCCGCGGCGGCCGCGGTCCGGCGCCGAAGCGATCGGCGCGGCGGCCCCCGGCCGCCACGCTCGCTCCCGGCGTCCCCGAGCGGCGCGCCCTGATGCTGGTGACCTTCCTCCTCGTCGTCTACGGCCTCGTCATGGCCTACAGCGCCTCGGCCGCTCAGGCGTACTTCGAGTACGGCAGCAGCTTCTACTTCTTCGGCCGGCAGCTCGCTTGGGCCGTGATCGGCGTGGGCGCGATGTGGCTGCTCTCGCGTGTCGACTACTCCCGGTACCGGCGCGCGGCGCCGGTCTTCGCCGCACTCGCGCTCGCCGCTCTCGTCGCCGTCCTCGTGCCCGGCGTCGGCACGAGCATCAACGGCGCGCGGCGCTGGCTGTTCATCGGCGGGCAGGGCCTGCAGCCCAGCGAGTTCGCCAAGCTCGCCGCGGTGATGCTCGTCGCGATGCTCATCGTGCGGCGCCCCCGAGCGGTGCGGACGCTGGGGGGCTTCCTGGTCCTGATCGCGGTCGGCATCGTACCGGCGGCCACGCTCATCATGCTGCAGCCGGATCTGGGCACGACCCTCGTACTGGTGAGCGGTGTGGTAGCGGTGCTTGTCGCGGCCGGCGCCCCCATCCGCTACCTGTTCGGCCTCGCCGTGACCGGCGTCCTTGCCGTCCTCGCGCTCATCGTCGTGGAGCCGTACCGTCTCGACCGCCTGGTGACGTTCTTCGACCCCTGGAAGGACCCGCAGGGCAGCGGCTTCCAGGCGACGCAGTCGCTGATATCCATCGCCTCGGGCAGGGTCTTCGGCGTCGGGCTCGGGAACTCTGTGCAGAAGTTCGGCTTTCTGCCGGAGCAGACCACCGACATGATCACCGGCATCATCGGTGAAGAACTTGGGCTGATCGGCCTGCTCGTCCTCCTCGCCCTGTACGTGGCGCTCGCGTGGGCGTGCTTCCGTATCGCGCTGATGTGCAAGGAGACGTTCGGCAAGCTGCTGGCAACGGGCCTCACGGCCATCGTCATCGGTCAGGCCTGCATCAACGTCGGCGCCGCGCTGGGGCTGCTGCCGCTCACCGGCGTGCCTCTGCCGCTCGTCTCGTGCGGTGGGACCAGCATGCTGGTCGTTCTCGCCGGCCTGGGCGTCCTGCTCAACATCTCCACCAACCGAAGGAGTCACATTGCCGTCAGCGCTCAGCGGCGCGACCGTTCTGCTCGCCGCGGGGGGGACGGGGGGGCACCTCCAGCCCGCGCTCGCCGTCGCGGCTGAGGCGCAGGCCCGCGGCGCTCGCGTCGTCCTCGTCACGACCCCGTCGCAGGTGGAGCGTGTCGGAGACCGGTACACCACCTACGCGCTCGAGCTCAAGGGGTTCGAGCGGCGCCTTGACGCGCGCGCATACGCGCGCACCTTCGCGCTGCTGGCCGGCGCCGTGCCGCGGGTGCGCCGGATCCTGAAGGAGGTGCGACCCGACGTCGCCGTCGGCGGCGGCGGGTTCGCAAGCGGCCCGGTGGTCGCGCTGGCCGCGGTCCACGGCGTCCCCGGTCTGGCGCTCGAGGCCGACGCCCATCTCGGCGTCGCCAATCGCTTGCTGCGGCCGTTCGTCAAGCGCTTCTGCCTCAGCTTCCCGATCGCCGGTCTCGAGCCCCCACGGTACGTCCTGACCGGGCGGCCGCTCGGCCCCGGCCAGCTCGACGTCACCGCCGACGAGGGGCGCTCCGCATTCGATCTCGATCCCGCCTTGCCGGTCGTCCTGGCGTTCGGCGGCAGCCAGGGCGCGCGGAGCATCAACCGCGCCTGCGTCGACGCCTTCGGCGGCAAGCACATGGACTTCCAGCTCGTCCACGTCTGCGGGCCCAAGAATGCCGACGACGTGCGTGGCGAGCTCGAGGCGCTGGGAGAGCGGTTTGAGCGCTACCGCCTGGTGCCCTACACTGACCGCCTGGCCGCGGCCATGGCCGCGGCCGATCTGGTGGTCGCGCGCTCGGGCGGCTCCGTCGCCGAGATCGCCGCCCTCGGGCGGCCGGCGATCCTGGTGCCGTACCCGTATGCGACCGCCGATCACCAGCGCAAGAACGCGCGCGAGATGGTCGAGGCCGGGGGCGCGCTCCTGGTGGACGACGACGAGCTCAGCGGCGATCTGCTCGGCCGACTCGTCGGCGAACTGCTCGGCGATCCGGAGCGGCTGGGCGCCATGGCGGCCGCGAGCGCCGCGCTGGGCAGGCCCGACGCCGCCCCGCGCGTCGCCGACGAGATCGAGAGCATCCTGAAGAGATGAGGGCGTGATGAGTCAGGAATCGGGGAGGGACTTCCCGCAGCCGGTCCACTTCATCGGTATCGGCGGCGCCGGCATGAGCGGTATCGCCATGGTGCTGGCGGCGCTCGGCGTGGACGTGCGTGGCTCGGACCTCAAGACCTCGCGGTACACGCGCCACCTCGAGGAGGCGGGCGTCCCGGTGGCCATCGGCCACGCGGCCGCCAACCTCGGCGACGCCGCGCTGGTGGTGATCTCGTCGGCGATCCCCGAGGGCAACTCCGAGCTGCGCGCCGCGCGCGGCGCCGGTCTCCCGGTGCTGCGCCGCGCCGAGATGCTCGCGCGCGTCATGGCGATGCGGCGCGGTATCGCCGTGGCCGGGACGCACGGCAAGACCACGACCTCGTCGATGATCTCGCACGTCATGCGCCAGTGCGGCCTCGATCCCACCTTTCTCGTCGGCGGAGAGCTCAACGACATCGGCTCGAACGCGGGGATGGGGCAGGGCGAGTGGCTCGTGGCCGAGGCCGACGAGAGCGACGGCAGCCTCCTGTACCTGCGGCCCGAGGTCGCGATCGTCGCCAACGTCGAGCTCGACCATCACGCCAACTACGGCTGCGTCGACGACGTCCGCGACGTGTTCCGCCGCTTCGCCGCGCTCCTCCCGGCCGACGGCCTGCTGGTCCTCGTCGCCGGCAGCGGCGGCGAAGAGCTCGCGGCGCACACGCCGGCCCGGGTGGTCGTCGTGGGCCTCGAGGAGGGCGACCTGCGCGCCGACGTGCGGCGCGTCGACGACAGCGGCAGCGAGTTCGCGCTGCTCGACGCCGCCGGGCGGACGCTCGCCGTCGTCGAGCTTCGCCTGCCGGGGACGCACAACATCCTGAACGCCCTCACGGCCCTCGCGGTGCTCCGCCACGCGGGCGTCGCGCCCGAGGACGCGGCGCCGCATCTGCTGACGTTCAGCGGCGCCGCGCGCCGCTTCCAGCACATGGGCGAGCACAACGGGGTCGTCGTGGTGGACGACTACGCGCATCACCCGACGGAGATCACCGCGACTCTCACCGCCGCCAAGCAGGGCCGGCACCGGCGCGTCATCGCCGTGTTCCAGCCGCACCTCTTCTCGCGCACCCGCTATCTGCAGCGCGAGTTCGGGCGAGCCCTCACACTGGCCGACGAGGCGATCGTCACCGACATCTTCCCGGCTCGCGAAGAGCCCGAGCCGGGCGTCACCGGCAAGCTCGTCGTCGACGCCTATCTCGTCGAGCGCCCCGGCGGGCCGGTCTCGTACCTTCCCCGGCTCGGGGATGTCGTCGCCAGTCTCGCTCCCCGCGTGCGTGACGGTGACCTCGTCCTCACGCTCGGCGCCGGCGACGTCTTTCGGGCCGGAGAGAACCTGCTGACCACGCTCGCGGGGCAAGGGGAACCACCTGCCGGCGCCGAATAGTCGAGGGTACGTTCCCCCGACCAAGGTCCGGCGCCATGCCCAAGGCAGGCGGGTCTCGCCGCCCGCGACTTCGTCTGTTGCCGACCGTGCTTCTGACGGTCGCGATCCTCGCGCTGCCCACGGTCGTGTACGCCCTCGGGCGCAGCTCCTCCTCGTTCGACATCGAGCGCATCACGGTGACCGGCACCAAGCTCGTTCCGGAGAAGCGCGTCGCGCGAATGCTGCGCCGCGAGTTCCAGGGGAGCAACCTCTTCACCGTGACGGCGGACGACGTCCGTGAGACGCTGTCGTCCCTCTGCTACGTGGCCGGCGTCACCGTAGATCGCGACTTCCCCGGCACCCTGCGGATCGCCGTCGTCGAATACGAGCCGGCCGTCTACGGGCTGTCCGGCAAGCGCTGGTACGTGATCGACGGCAAGGGGCACGTCATCTGTGAAGCAGGCGCTGCGGAGGGGAAGGCCGGAGCGGCCGCGACGCCCGCCGCGACGGCGTCGGCCACGCCTTCTCCGGCCGCGAGCGCCGCCTCCGAGGGCGCATCGGCCGGCGCGGCGACGAGCTCGACGACTCTGCCGGCGACGCTGGTCCGCGGGCCGCGCGACGCGGCGCTCGACCTGCCGCGCACGACGGTCTCCGGCCGCGTGCGGCCCGGGGCGGCCGCGAGCGATCCGGGGCTGGCGGACAGACTGCGCATCGTCGCGGCGCTGCCCGGGTCTCTCCGCTCCCGTCTCGACGCCGTCCAGAGCGCCGACGGACGGATCACCCTGCGCTTCGCCGGCGGACCCAGGGCGCTGTGGGGCGACGGGGGGAGGACGGTCGCCAAAGCCATCGCCCTGCGCGTGGTGCTGGCGCGGTACGCGTCGGAGGGCGCCTCGTGTACCTTCATCGATGTGTCCACACCCGACCGGGTCCTCGCCAGGCCGGTCCTCGACTGATGGTCGAAGGCATCCTCGACCACCACTGGAGCCCGGGCGGATGAGCACATCCACAACGCCTCTGTTTGACACCCTTTCGGGGCGTCAGTATGTTTATGTGAACGGTCGGGGCACCAGGTCTTCCCGTCCGTTGGAGATCGTCAGGGATCGCTGCATATCGGCCTGTTTTCCGCATGAAGCGCGCGGGCAGGCAGCAACACTCAAGCGGGGCTTGAGGGTTCGCCAGAGGTCTCGACGGCGAGTCTCGACCACGACAGGAGGGTCAGCACGATGATCGACGCGTCAGCGAACTATCTCGCCGTCATCAAGGTCGTCGGTGTGGGCGGCGGCGGCACCAACGCCGTCAACCGCATGGTCGACGCAGGACTCCGCGGCGTCGAGTTCATCGCCGTCAACACCGACGCCCAGGCGCTGCAGATGTGCGACGCCGACGTCAAGATCCACATCGGCAGCAAGATCACGCGCGGTCTCGGCGCCGGAGCGAATCCGACGATCGGGTACCAGGCGGCGATGGAGAGCAAGGACGAGCTCCGCGACGCCCTCAAGGGCGCCGACATGGTGTTCGTGACCGCCGGCAAGGGCGGCGGCACCGGCACCGGCGCCGCCCCCGTCATCGCCGAGCTCGCCAAAGAGCTGGCGGCGCTGACCGTGGGCGTCGTGACGCGGCCGTTCGCCTTCGAGGGCAAGCGCCGGGGACGACTGGCGTCCGAGGGCATCCAGGAGCTGCGCGAGAAGGTCGACACGCTGATCATCATCCCCAACGACCGGCTGCTGCAGGTGGTGGAGCGCCGCACCTCGGTGATAGAGGCGTTCAAGGTCGCCGACGACGTGCTTCGCCAGGGCGTGCAGGGCATCACCGACCTCATCACCGTGCCCGGCCTCATCAACCTCGACTTCGCG
>CAYTRM010000037.1:0-12824 GCA_964440225.1 uncultured Thermoleophilia bacterium
ACCAGATCCTGGAGCTGGCCTACCTCAAGTGGCGCGCCGACGGCGGCAAGAAGATGGTCATGACCGGCACGCCCGGCTGGGAGGGCGGGGTCTCCTACGTCTTCCCGCCCGACGAGGCGGCCCGCACCCGTCAGCTCGAGCGCTTCCTCGGCGACTGAACCGGGCTCAGTACGCCACGGCGACCAGGGCGAGACCGCGCGCCGGCGCCGTCTGACCCATGCGCCGGCGCTCCCCGCCCGCCAAAGCCGCGACGAAGTCCTCAGATGTCGTGCGACCCTGGGCCACGTCCACCATCGAGCCGACGGCGACGCGGACCATGTTGTGCAGGAAGCTGCCGGCGGTGATCTCGAAGCGCCACTCGCCGCCCTCGCCGTCCGGCGTGGGGCCGACGCGCCGCCACTCCGCCGAGAGCACCTCGCGCACGCAGGTGTGGTACAGGCGCGCCGACGGGGTGAGGGCGGCGAAGTCGCGGTGGCCGGGCAGCGACCGGGCGGCCGCCGCCAGCGCCGCCCCATCGAGCGCGCCGCGCACGTTCCAGACGAAGGCGCGCTCGGCGACGGGCTTCACCGGAGACGCCCACAGGCGGTACACGTAGGTACGTGAGCGAGCCTCCCGGGCGCTGAAGCCGGGCGCCGCCGCCGACACCCTCGAGACCGCGACGGCCGGGGGCAGCAGGGCGTTGAGCGACCGCCGCAGCGTCTCCGGATGGACGTCGCGACGGGCGCAGGAGAAGGACGCCACCTGCGCCCACGCGTGGACGCCCGCGTCGGTCCGGCCGGCGACGCTGAGGCGCACGCTCTCGCGAAGCACGGTGGCGAGCGCCTCTTCCAGCGCCCCTTCGACGGTCCGCTCCCCGGGCTGCTTCGCCCAGCCCCGGAAGCCGGTGCCCTCGTAGGCCAGGTCGAGACGCCAGACCGGCGGCGCGTCGCCGCCCCGTGTCGCCTCGCTCACGTGGCCTCCCTACGGCGTCTCGAGTGCAGGATCCCCGGCATCCTATACGAGGAGTCCCGCGGCGATGACCGCCGCCGCAAGGATGAGGAGGACGGCGTCCGCCACCCCGGCGCGCAGCGGGTGCAGCCGCGTGCGGACGATCCCCGGCCGATAGCAGCGCGCCTCCATGGCCAGCGCCAGCTCGTCGGCGCGGCGGAAGCTGAGCACGAACAGCGGGACGAGCACAGGCACCAGGGCGCGGGCCCGCGTGCCGATGCCGCCGCTGCGAAAGTCGGCGCCCCGGGCGCGCTGGGCGCGCATGATCTGGTCGAGCTCGACGAGCAGCGTCGGGATGAAGCGCAGGGCGATCGTGACCATGAGCGCCAGCTCGTCGGTCGGCACGCGCAGACGACGGAGCGGCCTGCCCAGCCAGGCGAGACCGTCGGTGAGCGCAATCGGCGGCGTCGTGAGGGTGAGTACGGAGCCGATCAGGACGAGGACGATGAGCCGCAGGCTGAGAAACGCCGCGAGGTCGAGCCCGGCCCACGAGAGCTCGAAGATCCAGAAGCTGAAGAAGGGCTCCCCGGGGGCGAAGAGCACCTGCGCGAGAAAGGTGAAGCCGACCAGCCACAGCAGCGGCCGCACGGCGCGCCAGAACCAGGCGGCCGGAACGCCGCTGAGCGCGAACGCCGTCGCGCCGGCGGCGGCGAACACGAGCAGCCCCGCGTACGAGTCGCGCACGAACAGCGCCACGGCGAGCGCGCTGACGGCGACGAACTTGGCTCGCGGGTCGAGACGGTGGATCGGCGACGTGCCCGGGTAGTACTGGGCGATGGCGGCCTTCACGACAGGAGCTCGGCGGCCGCGGCGGCCGTTCGGGGAGCTTGGCCGGGGTCGCGCCCGAGTCGCCGCCAGAGCGTGACCAGCAGCGGCTCACGCAGGCGGTTCGCGGCGAGCAGACGGGCGCCGGCGTCGCCGAAGTCCCAGGCGCCGGCGCTCGCCACGCGCCCCTCGTCGAGCAGCAGGAGCGAGTCGCACAGCGCCCAGGCGAGGTCGATGTCGTGCGTCGCCAGCACGAGCGTCACCCCGTCGTCCTCGAGCCGCCGCAGGATGCCGACGAGCTCGCGCCGCGTCTGCGGGTCGAGGCTCACGAACGGCTCGTCGAGCAGCAGCAGGCGCGGCCTCATCGCCAGCACCCCGGCGAGCGCCAGCCGTCGCTGCTCGCCCCCCGAGAGCGTGTACGGGTGGCGCTCGCCGAAGTCGGCCGGCGGCAGCCCCGACAGCTCCATCGCCTCGTCGACCGCGGCTGCGACGTCGGCGTCGGACCAGCCCAGACGGCGCGGGCCGAAGGCCACGTCCTCCCTCGCCGTCGACGCGAAGAGCTGCAGCTCGGGAGCCTGGAAGACGAGGCCGACCTCACGGCGCAACTCCGCGTGGCCCGCCTCGCCCTGAGCGCGGCCGTCGAGCAAGACGGCGCCGGACTCGGCCTCGTCGAGCCCCCGCACGACCTGCAGGAGCGTCGACTTGCCGGAGCCCGACGCGCCCAGCAACGCCAGCGACCCGCCGGCGGCCAGATCGAAGCTCACGTCGCGAAGAGCCGGGATGGCGCGCCGCCCCTCGCTGTAGGAGAAGCCGACACCGCGACATGCGAGCGCGATGCCGGACGGCGAGCCTCCACGGACGGCCGGCGGCGGGAGCATCTCGCTCACGACGGCCCCTCAAGCGCGCCGACGAGGTCGTCCAGCGTCAGCGGCAGCGGGCCGTCGAGACGGCGGCCGCGGCCGGCGAGCTCGAGCGCGACCTCGCCGGCCGCGGGCAGCCCGAGACCCAGACGCCGTACCAGGACGTCGTCACCGAACAGACCGGCGGCGGCGCCCGCGTACACGACCGCGCCGCGCTCCAGCGCCAGTACGCGGTCGGCGCCGGGCACCTCGTCCATCTCCTGGGTGACGAAGACGATCGCGAGCCCGTCGTCGCGCAGCGCGGCGACGGCTTCGAGCACCTCCTCGCGGCCCGCCGGGTCGAGCATCGCCGTCGGCTCGTCAAGCACCAGCACGCGGCGCGGCACGGCGAGGACGCCCGCCAGCGCCGTACGCTGCTTCTGGCCACCGGAGAGCAGGTGCGGCTCGCGGCGGCGCAGGTCGCCGAGCCCGAACCTCTCGAGCATCTCGTCGACCCGGACGCGGATGTCGGCCGGCGGCCAGCCGAGGTTCTCGAGGCCGAAGGCGATGTCGTCCTCCACGCAGTCGGCGACCAGCTGGTTCTCGGGGTTCTGGAAGAGGACGCCCACGTCACGTCGCGCCCCGAACCTGCCGTCACTGCTCAGCAGGTCGTGCCCGACGGCGACGGCGCGCCGCGCGAAGGCGGCCTTCTCGAGGCCGCCGAGGAGGCGCGCCAGCGTGGACTTGCCGGATCCGTTGGCGCCCACGACGGCGAGCGTCAGCCCGGCCTCGACCACCAGCGAGAGATCGGTGAGCGCGTCGGCGCGCGCACCGGCGTACCGGTAGTGCAGGCCGGCGATGTCGACGAGTGGGGGCGAGCTGGGCGGAGGTGGGATCATACCGACCGAAGCTTATCGCATCGCCCCCGGCGACCCCGGCCGACCCCGGCCGGCGCGGCCGGCGCGGCCGGCGGACGCGTCACCGGCCGCGCGGACGCGCGGCCGGTGACGCCCCGGTCGCGTCCTCAGAGAAAGAAGGTGTTCCTCGAGTCGGACATCATGGAGACGAACTGGCCGACGCCCACGTAGTCGAGGTGCGGATAGTCGATCATCTCTTCCTTCTGCAGACCCATGACGTCCATGGTCATCGTGCAGACGTGGATGCGCACGCCCGCCTCGCCGGCCTGCTTCATGAGATCCTCGAGCGAGGCGACCCCGTGGTCCTTCATGACCTTCTTCATCATGGCGGATCCCATCCCCATCATCTGCATCTTGGAGAGCGGGAGCTTGCCGGTGCCCGTCGGCAGCATCATGCCGAACATGCGGTCCATGGACTTCTTCTCGACGCGCTTGGCGGGGTCGCGGAGCGCCGAGGTCGCCCAGAAGGTGAAGAACATATCGACCTCGGTGTCGTAGACGCTGGCGCCGAGGGCGATGATGAAGGCCGCCATCACCTTGTCGAGGTCGCCGCTGATCACCCCCAGCGTGAGCTTGTCGTCCGGCAGCTGGCGCTCGAGCGCCGCCAGACGCTTCTCGAGCGCCTCGATGCGTGCCGCATCCGTCGCGGGAGCCTCGTCCCGCCCGGCCACGTTATCTTCAACTTCCGTCATGCTGCGTACCTCCGACTGGCCGAGCCTCAGTAGTTGAGCACGGCCTTGGATTCGGTCACTTCCTTGATCACGCGCGCGGCGGCGATGGGCTCGGCGCCGGGAATGAGCATGTCTGACTCCAGACGACGCTCCTTGATGCACGGGGTGCACACCAGGAGCTTGCCGCCGTTGTCCATGAAGATCCTGAGCTGCTCCTGAAGCGGCGGCAGGCCGGCCGCGAAGATGTGCTCGGCGCACTTCGTGGTCGACAACAGCACTCCGGTGCCCTGCAGGATCACCACGGCCTCGCAGTCCATGGCGAGCGCGGCGTTGGCCATGACGAACGGCAGCGTGGCGCGCTCCGGGTCGTCGGGCCCGTGGGTGGCGAAGACGGTGACCTTCTCTATCGACTCAGCAGGCATGTCGTCCTGTCTCCTTCCTCTCTCGATCCGTCAGAGCAGCGGTCCCGCGATCAGCCGACCGCGCCCTCTGCCATGCGTCGTTCTCTGAACGCATGGAACCAGAGAACGACCGGACGGAAGACGATGTGGGCGAACTTCGTGAACGGCAGCATGAGCAGCAGTTCCATCGCCAGCGCGACGTGGACCAGGAAGACGACGTTGACCGTGAAGCCGCTGATCGTCACGTACTCGGCGATCTCGAGGACGAACCCGGTGACGCCGATGACCCAGAGCGCGATCAGCAGCACCCAGTCCGACGTGACCGAGCGCTCGTAGTAGGCGCGCCCCGGCCTCCGCAGCCGCTGCACGAACGCGGTGGTGGTGCCGTACATCAGCGCGATGCCGGCGATCGTGCCGAGCAGCCTGATCGGCGAGTAGATCGGCACGTACGACCCCGGCTCCTTGAACAGGTAGTCGAGGACCGTCGCCAGGGCGAGCCCAAGGAACCCGAACATGATGGTCAGGTGCACGAACCGCCGTCCCACCGGCCACGGGCCGTCGCCGGGAGAACCCGCCGTCGTGTGACAATCGCGGAAGCGGCGGTGGGCGACGATCTCCACGACGGTGTCCCAGACGGCGGCCAGAGCCGCCTTGAGCGGGAACCGCGAGGGCGCGTCCGGCGTGGTCGGCGCCCCCTTGGGCCGCGTCTCTTTCGCGAGCAGCCAGAAGACGTTGACCAGCGAGACCAGCGCCATGACGGCGAGGATCGCCATCACCACGATGCCGAGGTCGTGGATCACGTGGAAGGGGATCCACTCCAGCAGGGACGCGGTGTTGACGGGACCGCTCGGAAGCACGTTCGACGTGCCGAGCAGGAACGCGACGAGGATGGCGAAGAGCAGCGTCAGCCACCCGGCCGCGAAGGCGGTCGACGTGAACATCCGGCGGGCGAGCGTCGTCGGGTCGTAGCGGCCGATGGCCACGCGGCGGGCGGCCGCCATCAGCTCACCGGGAGCCGCCTCCCGCGGGCAGGTCTCGGAGCACTCTCCGCAGTAGTAGCACATCCACACTTCCTTGCAGGCGGCGAGCTGGTCGCGCTGGCCCAGCTGGGCGTAGCGGATCATCCGCCTCGGGAATGCCGTGTCACCTTCGGAGAGCGGACACACGGCGGTGCAGTTGCCGCAGTTGAAGCAGGCTTTGATGTCGGGCGCGCCGTAGCGCTCCAGCTCGGTGAGGAGGGTGGGATCGGCTCGCATGGTCACGACTCATCCCCCCCGGCTTCTCCGTCGTCCTTCTGGACGAGCGCGTAGCTGAAGTAGTCGCCGTCCTTCTCCGCCTCGACGAGCAGACCGTACTTGCGCATCCCCGCGACATGCCAGAGGGCGCGGTCGGTGGACAACTCGGTCGCCGCGGCCAGCGCGGGGACCGTCAGCGGGCCCTGCTCCAGGGCGGCTTTGACTCTCTTGCGCTCGGCGCGTACGGCGTTGCTCGCCGTCGTCGCCGCCTTGACGCGGTCGCCACGCTCGTCGCGCAGCTTCTTCAGCGTTCCGCGCAGAGCTTTCTTGCGGTCGTCGGCTTCGGTCATCGCGCAGCCACCTCCGATCCGGAAGCCAGCAGCGCATCGACCATGGCTTCATAGGTCTCGAGCGACCAGCCGTTGAGATCCATGGCTCCGGTCGGGCAGACGGCGACGCAGGCGCCGCACCCGGCGCAGAGCGCGGGATTGACGACCGCGCGCATCTTGCCGTCGCCGTACTCTTCCATGCTGATGGCGCCGGCATAGGGGCACTCCTCGACGCACGCGGCGTGGCCTTCGCACCGCCCCGCGTCGACGTGGGCCACGAACGGATCGAGCTGTACGTGGCCGCTGGCCAGGAGGCCGAGCGCCTTGACCGCGGCGGCCGAAGCCGACGCGCAACTCTCCGTGACGTCCTTCGGCGCCTGGCACGTACCCGCAAGCAGGATGCCGTTCACCGCCTGCTCAACGGGACGCAGCTTCGGGTGGACCTCCTGCAGGAACCCGTCGGCGCTGACCGGCAGCTTCAGGCTCGTGGCCAGACCGCCGACGTCCGCCGGCGTCATACCCACGGCCAGCACGACCAGATCGACGCCGACCTCGACCTCTTCCCCCCACGTGAGACCGTCGATGCACGTCACGGTCAGGGGGAACGCATCGCCCTTCTTCGTCTTCGCGACCTTCGGCGGCTGGGCGCCGTCGTACCGCAGAAAGACGACCCCGGACTCGGACGCGCGTTCGTAGTACTCCTCGTGGCCGCGGCCATACGCGCGGATGTCCTGGTAGAACTCGTACGCCGCGACCCCGGGGAACCGCGTGCGCAGATCGTTGGACGCCTGCAGCGTCGCCGTGCAACAGACCCGCGAGCAGTACTCGTTGATCTTGCCGTTCGCACCGGGCTTGTGGACTCCGTCGACCTGCCGGCTCCCCACGCAGTGGATGAACGCCACGCCGCGGAGCGGCTGGTCGTTGAAGACCGGCGTGGAGCCTTCCGGCTGTTGCGCCAGCCACTGCAGGAAGTCGATGAGCGTGATCACCTGCGGCAGACGCCCGGAGCCGTACTCGCCCTTCGGGGGCGTGTAGTGCTCGAATCCCGTCGCCGCGACGATGGCGCCGACCGACAGCGTGAACGTGCCGGCGTCGTCATCGGCGCCGTCATCGGCGCCTTCCTCACCCGCGGGCGTCCCGGCCGCTTCCGCGGCGGCGTCCGGCTGCGCCTCGAAGACCGCCTCCGGCCCGTAGCCGCGGAAGGTCTCGTAGCGCCAGCCGTCCACCGCGCGCGCGGGCGCCGCGGAGGGAGCGGCGTCAACGGCGTCGACGTCCTGTCCGGGTGACGGCTCCACGGCGGCGACGGTCGTTCCGGCGGGCTCCTGGCGGAGCTTCGCCTCGAACGCGCCGACATAGCCCGACACTTCTTCGACCGTCGTGCCGGTGTGCACGTCGATCGCCGGATGCGCCAGCACGTCGTCGGTGAGGCGCCGGATCACCTCTTCGACCGGCTCCTCGTACGGGAAGAGCTTGTCGAGCACCGCGGCCCGCCCGCCGAGCACCAGCTCACGCTCGACGAGCGTGACGGCGAGGCCGGCGTGAGCAAGATCGCCGGCGGCGCGCAGCCCCGCGACACCGCCCCCGACCACAAGGACCCTCCCCGCGGCCGGGATGCTCACCGGGTCGAGCGGCTTCAGCAGACTGGCCTTGGCGACGGCGGCCCTCACGAGCGCCGTCGCCTTCGCGGTCGCGTCCGCGTGATCGCCGGTCGACCAGCTGACCTGCTCGCGGATGTTGGCATTCTGGTAGACGTACGGGTTCTTGCCCGCCCGCTCGAGCACACCGCGGAACGTCGTGGTGTGCAGGCGCGGCGAGCATGCGGCGACGACGACGTGGTCGACGCCGAGATCCTCGATGTCGTCCGCGATCAGCTGCTGACCGGGATCGGAACACATGAACGTGTTGTCCCTGGAGACGACCACGTTCGGCAGCTTCGCCGCCTCCGCCGCCACTGCCTCGACGTCCACGACGTCGGAGATGTTCCCGCCGCAGTGACAGATGTACACGCCGACGCGCGGCGCCTGAGTCTGTTCTTCAGCCACGGTCACCCTCCCGACAGATCTCCATCGCCGCGGCGCTGGCCTCGGCGATCGTGTCGACGATGTCCATCGGCCCTCTCGCGGTACCCGCGGCGCTCACGTGCGGCAACGAGGTACGGCAGGGCGCATCCTTGGGATGCGGGACGTCGATGAAGCCGTCCTCGCCGATGTCCAGCGGCAGGAGCTCGCGAACGCCCGGTGTGGGGGCCATGCCCAGCGACAACACGACCATGTCGTGCGTACGGACCTCGGCCTGACCACGATCGTCGATGCGCTCGATGTGCACGTCGACGGACCGGTCGGCAGCTTCCACCAGACGGCCGACCTTGGCCTTGACGAACTCGATCCCCATCGCCTTGGCGGAGCGGAAGAACTCCTCATACCCCTTGCCGAAGGCGCGGATGTCCATGTAGTAGATCGTGAGGTCGGCAAACGGCAGCGCGCCGCTGAGCAGCATCGCCTGCTTGATGGCGTACATGCAGCAGACGCGCGAGCAGTAGGGCACGCCGAGCGTCTTGTCACGCGACCCGGCGCACTGCACCCACGCCACGGACGCTGGGTCCTTGCCGTCGGCCGGCCGCAGCACGCGTCCGTACGGCCCGTGCGGCGCCAGGAGACGCTCCATCTTCAGCGGGGAGACGACGTTGGCGATGCCGTCGGCGCCGTACTGGGTCTTGCCCGCCGCCGACGTGAGCTCCCAGCCCGTGGCGACCACCACGTGGTCGGCCTCGATCTCGATGAGCTCGTCGGTCTGGTCGTAGACGATGCAGTCCTTCGGGCAGGCCTGTGCGCAGCGCCCGCAGAGCGTGCACGAGTCGGCGTCGATCAGGGCGACCTGCGGGATCGCGTTGGTGAACGGCACGTAGGCCGCACGCCGGGCCGTCATGTCCTGTTCGAACTCGTCCTCCACATCGACCGGGCAGACGAACTCGCACTGACGACAGCCGATGCAGTCGTCCTCCACGACGTAGCGGGCCTTGCGGCGCACGGTCGCCGCGTAGCCGTCCTCACGCGGCAGAAGCCCTTCGACCTCCGAGTACGTGTGGATGGTGACGCGCGGATGATGCGCCGCGGCCGCCATCTTCGGCGTCGTGATGCAGCTCGCGCAGTCGAGCGTGGGAAAGACCTTGCTGAGGCCGATCATCGCGCCGCCGATGCTCGGCTGACGCTCCACGACGATGACCTCGCGGCCCTGATCGCCGAGGTCGAGAGCCGTCTGCAGACCGGCGATGCCGGCGCCGATGACCAGCGTGTCGTAGTGGGCAGGGCTCATGCGGCGTCACCACCAGCGGCCGCCGCGGTCTCCGCGGCGGCCTTCGCCACAACGAGCGCGTTCATGTCGACGATCTCCTTGATGTATGCCTTCGTGCAGACGGTGCAGATGGCCGTGAGGCGAAGCAGCGCGGGGTCGAGGCCACGCTCCTTGAGGCCGAGCTTGACGCGGTCGATGCGCTTGACCAGCCGCTCGAACGCGCCCTGATACGGGCATTCGTGTCCGCACGACATGACGATGATGCCGGCGAACCCCTTTTCGAAGCAGTCGAAGTAGAACTTGTCGGGAAAGAGGACCGGCGAAGGCGTACGCATGACGTACGTATTGGCGCTGTAGTGCAGGTGCGCCTGCCCGACCGCGTCGGCGGCCGGGTCGGCGCACGCATCGGTGACGAGCACCAGGATGGGCGGAGCGGTCGCTTTGGTCGCTGTGTTCATGAGTCCGGCCGTGACGTCGTCGACGGGTTACTTGCCGCGACGGACGAAGAGGCGGTCGTAGCCCTCCTCGGCCTCGAGGGCGCCGAGCCACTCGTGACCGACCTTCTCCGCCCACACAGGGATGTCCGCCCGCGAGCCGGCGTCGTCCGAGCGTACTTCGAGCACCTCGCCCACGTTGACACTGCCGATGCCCTTCTTGGCTTCGAGCAGCGGGCCGGGGCAGGCGCTGCCGCGCGCGTCCACGATTGAGTTCGGCTCCATGTCCTCAAGCTCGTCGATTTCCAGCGTCATGATGGTCTCCTTTGTGAGTCGTTACTTGTGCGTGGGTGAGGCGGCAGCGCGGGCTCATCGACCGCGGCGGCCCCGTGATGCTCGGCGCCGGACGCTGCGTCCGGCTCCTCCCGGATGATGATCGCCGCGTCCGCCAGGCGTTGTTCGACCAGCGCCTCCCGGATGAGCTGGCACGCGGTCACCAGTTTCTGATTCGCTACCGAGTAGTACACGGTGCGCCCGTCGCGACGACTGTTCACCAGCCCGCGGCCCCTCATCAGACGAAGGTGCTGCGACACGTTGGTGAGCGAGAGGCCCACTCTCTCGGCGAGGTCTCCGACCGACAGCTCGCCTTCCTTCAGCTCGTACAGCATCGCCAGCCGGCTCTCGTTGGCCACGACTTTGCAGTACTCGGCATGCAGCTTCAGGAGTTCCGCCTCCGGGCGGCCCATGGGCGCGCCCGCCGTCACTCGTTCACCTGTCATCTCCAATAGTTGCTGAACTGCTGAAGTGTATATCAGACCGGCCTTTGGTCGTGCAACACGTGACCGTCTTCCCTGCGCCTCCCGGCGGCACGCGTCCGCACCGAACTCTCCCCCGCTCTACGACTCGCGAGCTGCTTGTGCAGCGTGGCACAAACTCAGTGTAGTATACCCCCCCAGGTATCTGCAACAGGGGGGCCGCGCCGTAGTGGCCACTTCACGGCGCCGAAGTGGGACACCCCGTAACGCACGAGGGGCGGGAGGCCTTCCGGCCGCCCGCCCCCCAAAGGAACGTCTGTCTGCGCTGCGTTACACCAGTTCGATGTACGCCTGCTCGCTGCCGTCGCCGGGGCGCGGGCCGAGCTTGATGATCCGCGTGTACCCGCCGTGGCGGTCGGCGTAGCGAGGCGCCACGTCGTTGAACAGCTTGTACACGATCTTCTTGTTGCGCAGCATGGCGATCGCCTGGCGGCGCGCGTGCAGGTCGCCGCGCTTGCCCAGAGTGATGGCCTCTTCGACCATCGGGCGGACTTCCTTGGCGCGCGCTACGCCGGTCTTGATCTTCTCGTGTTCCAGGACCTGACAGGCGAGACCCGACAGCAGCGACCGCCGCTGGTCGGGGGCCATGTTGAACTTGCGGCCTGAGTTCTGATGGCGCATCTTACTCGTCACCCCGCAAAGAGAGCCCGCGCTCGATGAGCTTTTCCTTGACCTCGTCGATGCTCTTCTTGCCGAAGTTCGGGATGTTGAGCAGCTCGGCCTCTGTCTTGGAGACCAGGTCGCCGACGGTCTGGATACCCTCGCGCTTGAGGCAGTTGTACGAACGGACTCCGAGCTCGAGCTCCTCGATGAGCACGTCGTCCATGCCACCGCCGACCTGCATCGATTCGAGCCCCTCGATCGGGAACTCCTCGCTCGAACGCGTGCGGTCCGGGTCGGTGAAGATCGACATCCGGTCGACGAGGATCTCGGCGGCCTCCCTCAGCGCCTCTTCGGGCATGAGCGCGCCGTTGGTCGTGATGTCGAGGATGAGCTTGTCGTAGTCGGTGCGCTGACCGACGCGTGCGCTCTCGACGTGGTACGAGACGCGCTTGATGGGGCTGAAGATCGAGTCCATCGGGATGACCCCGATGACCGTATCGGGCGTCTTGTTGCCCTCGGCCTGAACGTAGCCGGTGCCGCGCCTGACGGTGATGAGCATCTCGATGGCCCCACCGTCGGACAGCGTCGCTATCTGGTGATCCGGGTTGAGGATCTCGAGCTCGGCCGGGATGTCGATGTCGGCGGCTACGACCTTGCCGGGCTTGTCCTTGTACAGGCGGACCTGCACCTCGTCCAGCTCGCCATGCAGGCGGCAGACGAGCTCCTTGAGGTTGAGGATGACGTCGGTGACGTCTTCCTTCACGCCCTTGACGGTGGTGAACTCGTGGGCGACACCTTCGATCTTGACTGAGCTGACGGCTGCGCCCTCGAGCGACGACAGCAGGACCCGGCGCAGCGCGTTGCCGAACGTATGCCCGAAACCGCGATCGAGAGGCTCGACCTCAAAGCGCGCGCGGTTGCCGGCGAGCTGCTCGCGGGTGATGTTGGGCATCTGGAACTGTAGCAACTGGCCTCCTGTAGACTCTTCGCCGCGGGTTAGCTGCTGCAGCGGATTATTTGGAGTACAGCTCGACGATGAGCTGCTCCTGCACCGGGGCGTCGATCTCGTCGCGCTCGGGAGCGCGAAGGACCTTGCCGGTGAGGTTGTCGTGGTCGACCAGGAGCCACGGCGAGACCGACGACGTGAGATCGGTCGCGGCGCGCACGGTCTCTACGGCCTTGCTGTTGGAGCGCATCGCCACCACATCGTCGGGGCGGACCTGGTACGACGGGATGTCGACCTTCTTGCCGTTGACGGTGAAGTGGGCGTGGCACACCAGCTGACGAGCCTGGCGACGCGACGCGCCGAAGCCGAGGCGGTACACGACGTTGTCGAGCCTCATCTCGAGCATGCGCAGGAGATTCTCGCCGGTGATGCCGTCCTTGCGGCTGGCCATCACGTAGTACCGGTGGAACTGCTTCTCGAGCACCTGGTAGTAGCGGCGCGCCTTCTGCTTCTCACGCAACTGCAGAAGGTATTCGCTCTGCTTGATGCGGCCGCGGCCGTGCTCTCCCGGTGGGTACGAGCGCCGCTCGA
>CAYTRM010000038.1:0-12688 GCA_964440225.1 uncultured Thermoleophilia bacterium
CGCCGAGCGCCCGACCAACCACTTCGGCGGGATCTTCTGCGACCGTGAGTCGGCGCGGTTCCGCCGCGCGACCGCCGCCGCGGCGGCGGCGCTGCGCATCGATCTGCCCCCCGACGCTGCGGCGCTGGTCGCGTCGGCCGACCTTGCCCTCGAGACGTACATCCTGTGGGACATGATCCACGACCGCTGGCACAGTCACGGCGACCTGCCGTTCGATCCGTTCATGATCCGCCAGCGTCTCCCGTACTGGATGTACTCGCTC
Organism: uncultured Thermoleophilia bacterium; assembly: GCA_964440225.1. Taxonomy (GTDB): domain Bacteria; phylum Actinomycetota; class Thermoleophilia; order UBA2241; family UBA2241; genus CAIXSE01. The sequence goes on from CAYTRM010000038.1 coordinate 263, forward strand.
GAGGAGTTGCGCGTGGATCTCGCCACCTATGGCACCGCCGGCGAGCTCGCGCGTGGCGGGTTCCCGTTCGCCCGCTACATCCAGTACGCGATCCTCTTCGACCGCATCCTGCGGTTTCCCGTCACCGGCAACCGGGTGCGCAACTACGACGGCCTCGGCGGGCAGCTCCTGTTCGGCTACCTGCACAGCCGCGGCGTCGTGCGCTGGACCGACAACCGTCTCCTCATCGACTGGGAGCGGGTGGAAGGCGCGGTCGGCGAGCTCCGTGAGCTCGTGGAGGCGCTGTACCGGCACGGTATCGAGACGAGCAAGGTCACCTACTGGATCGCCGCCCACGACCTCGTGTCGACGTATGTCACGCCGAACGTCTCGTCGCAGTGGCGGGAGGGAGCGCGCGTGTACAGCGACGAGGCGGACACGAGAGCCTGGATCGACAGGGTCCTCGACGACGAGTTCCCGCTGAGCATGTTCTACGAGTCGCTCAAGAAGAAGGTCGCGACGTGAGCCGCCGGCGCGGGCGGAGGGCGGCGGCGTGAGCGGCGGCACAGGCTCCCCGCTGACGCTCTTCGCCAGCGACAACCACGCCGGCGCGCACCCCGCCGTGCTCGAGGCGATAGCCGAGGCGAACTCCGGCTGGGCGCCGGCGTACGGCGGTGATCGGTGGACCACGGACTTGCGGGAGCGGCTTCGAGAGTTGCTGGGCGACGTCGAGCCGTTCCCCGTCTTCAACGGCACCGGCGGCAACGTCACCGCTCTCGCCGCGGTCCTGCGGCCCTGGGAGGCCGTGATCTGTCCCGAGACGGCGCACATCAACGTCGATGAGTGCGGGTCGCCCGAGCGGATCGCGGGCGCCAAGCTCATCCCCGTGCCGACCCGGGACGGCAAGCTCACGCCCGAGGCCGTGCGCAGTCGCCTCGTCGGTTTCGGCGACCAGCACCACGTCCAGCCCCGGCTGGTCTCCATCTCGCAGTCGACGGAGCTGGGTACCGTGTACACACCTGAGGAGGTCGCGGCGCTTGCGGAGGTGGCTCACTCCTCGGGGCTCCTGCTGCATGTGGACGGCGCGCGCCTCGTCAACGCTGCCGTGGGACTTGGCGTGGAACTGCGCGACAGCACGACCGGCGCCGGCGTGGACCTGCTGACGCTGGGCGGCACGAAGAGCGGCCTGATCGGAGCCGAGGCCGCGATCTTCCTGCGGCGGGAGCTGGCAGCCGACTACAGCTATGCCCGCAAGCAGGGGGCGCAGCTGGCCTCGAAGATGCGGTACGTCTCGGCCCAGCTTCTGTGTCTTTTCGGGGGCGACCTGTGGCGAGAGACGGCAGGTCACGCCAATGCCATGGCGCGGAGGCTCGCCGACGGTGTCGCGGCGGTGCCGGGCGTGCGCCTCGCCTACCCTGTGCAGGCGAACGCCGTCTTCGCCGCCCTGCCGGCCGTCGTCATCGAGCGCCTGCACGAGCGCTACCACTTCTACGTGTGGGACGACGAGGCGGGCGTCGTGCGCTGGATGTGCTCGTGGCAGACCAGCCCGGACGACGTCGACGCTCTTCTTGGGGCGCTGCGCGAGGCGGTGGAGGCCGGCTGAGGCGGAGCCGGGGCGCGTGGTAGGCTCCGGCCATGCACGGGCACGCGACCACGGGCGACGGCGGCCTTGCGGCGCTCGCCGCGGACCACGGCCTCGACGAGGTCCAGCGCGCCGCGCTCGACCGCTACGTCGATCTCCTCCTCGGGTGGCGCCGTGGGAACGTCACCGGGTTGAGGGATCGGGCCGAGATCGTCGAGACGCTCCTCGGTGATTCCCTGGCGCTCCTCGACGTCGCCGAGCTGCGCGAACGCGAGAGCCGCGAGTGGCTCGACCTGGGCGCCGGGGCCGGCATCCCGGGCATCCCGTTGGCGGTGGCCATGCCGGCGGCCTCGATAACCCTGCTCGACTCCGTGTCCGGCAAGTGCGCCTTCCTGGAGGAGGCCGCAGGCGTCACCGATCTCGCTTCTCGCGCCCGTGTGGTCTGCTCTCGCAGCGAGGACTTTGCCGCCGTTGGCCGGCCCGGCCGCGAGGCGTACTCGGTGGTGTTCTCCCGAGCGGTCGCGTCGCTCCCCGTGCTCGTCGAGCTCGCCGCGCCCCTGCTTGCCGCCGGGGGGGTGCTTCTCGCCAGCAAGACGCTGAGGGCCGTCGCCGAAGAGGGCGCCGCCGGCGCGGAGGCGGCGCGACTCTGCGGTCTCGCCCCCGGACCCCCCGTGCCGCTGCCGCGCTCACCTCTCGGCGGCGCGGTCGCCGCGGTCTATCACAAGACCGGACCGACGCCGGAGCGTCTCCCGCGCCGCGCCGGCGTCGCCGCCAGGCGGCCCCTGCGCGCCTGATGGGTCGCCTGTCGGCCCGCGGCCGGCGTGGCGTCATCTGCTAGTATCGATGCCCCTCGAAAGGAGCCCGGTGACCCGCGTCATCGCCGTGACCAACCAGAAGGGCGGGGTCGGCAAGACCACCACCGCCGTCAACCTTGCCGCCTGTCTCGCAGAGGCCAAGTTCGATGTGCTTCTCCTGGACATGGACCCGCAGGCGAACGCCTCGGCCGGCTTGGGTGTGCGGACGGCCGACTCCAGGCTCAGCAGCTACGGCGTCCTCGGCGGCGCCGCCGGCGTGGCCGAGGCCACGGTCGCCACGGCGATCGACCACCTCTCCCTGGTGCCCGCCTGCCCCGATCTCGCCGGCGCCGTCGTCGAGCTCGCCGTCGCCGACGGCAACGAGTACGTCCTCGATTACGCCCTGACGGGGCACGTCGACGACCACGACTTCGTGTTCATCGACTGCCCGCCGTCGCTCGGCGTCCTCACCATCAACGCGCTGGTCGCCGCGCGCGAAGTGCTCATCCCCGTGCAGGCCGAGTACTACGCGCTGGAGGGCCTCGCCCAGCTCCTGGAGACGGTAGAGCTGGTGCAGGAGCACCTCAACCCGCAGCTCGGGGTGCTCGGCGTCGTCGTCACTATGTACGACGGCCGTACGCGTCTGGGCCGCGAGGTCGCCGGCGAGGTGCGGGAGCATCTCGGCGAACACGTCTTCACCACGGTCGTGCCGCGCAACGTGCGCCTCAGCGAGGCGCCCAGTCACGGTCTGCCGATCTCACGCTATGATGCGACCTGCGTCGGCAGCGACGCCTACTTCGATCTCGCCAAGGAGGTCGTCTCCCGTGACTGACGCACACGATTCAGACACGCCGTCCGCGCGCCCGCAGGCGCACGCTCACGGCGGGAGCGGCAAGAAAGCCCTGGGCAAAGGCCTCGGGGCGCTGATCGGTGAGAGCCGTGCGGCGCTCAGCCGCGGCGGCGGCGCGCCGGAAGGCCGCCTGCGCGAGCTCGCGACCGGCGACATCGCCGTCAACCGGCGGCAGCCGCGCCGGGCGTTCCGCGCCGAGGAGCTCCAGGAACTGGCTGCGTCCATCAAGGCGCTCGGTGTCGTGCAGCCCGTCGTCGTGCGGCCGCTGCCGGAGCAGCCCGCGGCGGAGGGCGGAGCTTCTGGGGGCGGGCCGCGGTTCGAGCTGATCGCCGGCGAGCGGCGGCTTCGCGCCGCGAAGCTTGCGGGGCTCGAACGGATCCCCGCGCTGGTGCGTCCCGCGGACGAGATCGCCTCGCTCGAGATCGCGCTCGCCGAGAACGTCGCCCGTGAGGATTTGAACGCGATCGAGGAGGCGCAGGCCTATGCGGCGCTCGCCGACGAGTTCGGGCTCACGCACGGCCGCATCGCCGAGCTTGTGGGGCGCAGTCGCGTGTCGGTGACCAACCTGCTGCGCCTGCTCGACCTTCCCGACGACGTGCAGGTGCTGATCGAGTCCGGCGAGCTGAGCGAAGGACACGGGAGGGCGCTGCTGGCCCTGCCGGACCACGGGGAGCGCCGCCGGGTGGCCCGCCTGGCCGTGACCCAGGGGCTGACGGTGCGCGAGGTCGAGGCGCTCGTCAAGAAGCTGGCGGAGGAAGGGCCGGAGACGGCTGCGCCTGCGGCGCGGCCTGCAGCCGGCCCCGACTACTCGGGGCTCGTCGACGAGCTCTACGGCGTCTTCGAGGTGCCCGTGCGCATCCGCAGCGGCAAGCGCGGGGGCGCCATCCAGATAGCCTTCAAGGATCGTGCCGAGCTCGAGCGTCTGGTGGGTCTGCTGCGCTCGCTCGGCTCCTGATCGCGCGCCGGGGTTCCGGCGCCGGGCGGCCCTGCGCGGTCGGCGGCTGCGGCGCGACTTCCCTCAGAGTGTGCCGCGCGGCTCCACTTCCGTGTCCGGAGTGAGCGTCACGCCGGGCGTCGGCGTCACCGTCGGGTACGCTGTGGGCAGATCCGTCGTCGTGGGGTACGGCTCCGGCGTCGGGTAGTCGGTCACGTCCGGCGCGGGCGTGGCCCCGTTCAGCGGCGTAGCGTCCGGCGGCGCTGCGTCACCCGCCGGCACGTAGACGACGGTGCCGTCGGTGAGCTTGTAGAACGAGCCGAGCAGAGTGCCCACACCCTCGACTTCGCCGCCGGGCTCCATGTCGAGCTTCGTGATGGTGCCGCCCTCCTTGACGATCACCTGCATCTCGGGAGTGCCCGGGTTGGTCACGATCGTCATGTTCTCGCTGGTCAGCAACCCGCTCACGCCCGCCGCCGTGAGCGCCGCGACGAGGAAGCCGACGGCCAGGACGATGGCCACGTTGAACAGATTGACGACGCCGTCGAGAGGGTCACCGTTGCGGTCGGCGGTGCCGACGCGGCGCCGGCGCATGTAGCGCAGGCCGCTGTCGGGAGCGCCCATGACGGTCCCGAGGTTGCGAAGCGTGGGGCGATCGTCTGCGGCGGACACGGCCGCTCAGCGACGCCGGACCGGGCCGCTCTTGCCGCGCGGCGTGGGGTCGTCCGTGCCTTCGGGGTCCACAGGTCCGAGATCCGCGAAGGGGTCGTCGTACCGCGTCCAGTCCATGCTCGGGTCGTCGAAGGCGAGACCCGCACCCGGCTCCCCGCCGGCGGGAGCGCCCTGCGCGCCGGGGGCCTGTGGACGAGCAGCGGCGACCGTCGCCGCGACCGGCAGCAGGGGCTCTTCGGGTGTATCGGGCAGGACGGCGACCACGGTCCTCTCGGCATCCTCGTCGCTGACCTCGTAGGCGATCTCTGCGTCGGCGTCCCAGACCCCCGTCTTGGAAAGCCGGCGGCCTGAGCGGAGGCGCACGTCGGAGCCCTCGATCAGTTCCAGCAGGTACTCCATGTCGGAGATGTCCTGAGAGTACATACGGTCACGGATGATGCTGATCACGAAGGCGAGGCCACCGATGAGCAGGCCGATCACGGTGACCGAGAACGCGGTGACCAGGTTGTCCGCCAGCGCCTGGGTGTCGCCCGTGGCCAGACCCACCAGCGCGGGCGACAGCGGGATGAGCGTGCCCATGAGGCCGAGCATCGGGCCGATGCGCACGAGGATGCGCGTACGCTCAAGCCGCTTGATCGTGTAGAACTCGTACTCCTGCAGGAGCTTCAGCGGCTTGGCCGCCAGGCGCTCCGTCTGGTAGTTGCGGATCAGGTCGTAGAGGAAGCGAACGACGACCAGCGAGTACACGTTCTCCTGCAGATAGCGGTACGCGGTGCGGGGTTTGCCGTCGCGAAAGGCTTTGCGCGCGCGCAGCGCTCTGACCTCGAGGGCGTCGAGGTCGCGGTAGCGGAACCGCAGCCACATCTCGTAGAGGATCACGCCGAACTCGATGAGCACCCATACCAGGCAGATGACGGCGGCGATGAGCACGGGCCACAGCAGGATCCGGGAGATGTCGTAGATCAGCTGCTGGATGTCGTTCAACCGGGACTCACTTCCGTGACGTCGGCTTGGTCAGGTCCTTGGACTTGGCGAGCGTGGCGTTCATGCGTTCCCACGCGCTGCCGCCGCCGCCGAACACCGCGCCCTGGCTGGCCTCACCGAGAACGTCCTCGCGGCGGCGAAGCACGAGGTAGGACGCGGCGGCGCCTATGGGCAGCATGGCGAGCAGGGTACCACCCACGAACCCGCCGGCACTACCCCCGCCGGCAGACCCTCCGGCTCCCGCGGAGGAGCTCGGCGACGGCACGGGTGAGCCGATCACCGGCTGGCCGCTCTCCGAGGGGTACGGACTGGGGCTCGCATACGGATACGGGGTGACCGTCTCGTAAGGCTCGGGCACGCTGGTCTCGGCCGGGTCGGGGTAGGTCGTCCGCGTCGGTGTCGGGTAGACGGGCGGGTAGACCGGCGCGGGCACCGGCCGGTAGGTACTGGTGGGCTGCGGCGTCGGCGTGGGGACGTTGACGGTGAACTTGCGCTGCAGCACCTTGCGGTTGCCGGCGTTGTCCACGAGCTCGATCCTGTACGTGTGCGAGCCGTTCGGGACGTCTTTGAGCTGCAGTCGCAGCCCGTACTTGCCGATGTTCGCCGCCCGGCTCTTGTTCACGTTGTCGACGTACACGCGGCTGGCGGAGGTCTTGATGCCGGTCCCCTTGGGAGAGAAGTCGGTGTAGGTGGCCCGGATGAGGACGATGCGTGTGCTCGTGAACTTGGCGCCGTTCTTCGGAGAGATGGTGCGGAATCGGGGACGGAAGGTGAAGGCGACCTCGGCTTCGCCGATGCTCTTCGGGAAGGCCGTGAAGCTCTTGCGGCGCATGGCGACGAGAGCCCAGCTGGTCACCGCCAGCGGGCGCGCGTTCGATGCGCTCGTGAGCTTGTACGAACCGTTGGTGCGCTGGAGCGTGCCGAGCGCGTAGACGGGCGTGTTGATGCCCTTTTTCCAGTAGTCGTCCTCCGGGCCCTCGCCGAGCGCGACGATCGCCTGGATCGCCGCGGCCGTGGCTTCCGCGTCGGTGCGCTCGCCCGGGTTCACGGGGAACCCGCCGTTGTCGTTCTGGTTGTCCTTGAGATACTGGCGCGCCGCCTCGAGTGCCGCCGCCGGCACCGTCCCGGCGGGCGCGGCGACCAGCGCCTGGACGGCGAGCGACGTGTTCAGGAGATCGGCGTTCTTGCCTGCCTCGCTGGGAAACCCGCCGCTCGCCTTCTGCTGCCCGGCCAGCCACTCCGTGGCTGCGGCGTACCGCGGCTCGTCGTCGAGGCCGAACGCGCGCATGGCCAGCACCGCCCAGCTCGTGGTGTGCACGGCGTCGAACTGACGCATCGAGGTCGACGGCGAGAAGCTGCCCCAGGTGTCGGGAAGAGGATCCGGCTCGGTCTCCGACCAGTTCTGGTAGGAGTAGAGCTTCGCGAGGAGGTCGACGCGAGGGGTGCCGGCGATGAACACGCGCTCACGGCGGTCGACCGCGACGTAAGCCATGACGGCGCGCGCGTAGTAGACGGGAGCATTGTCCACGCCCGCGCCGGATGCAGCGGCTTCATGGTTGATGCTCTCGAGGTAGTCGAAGGGGTTCTTGCCGCCGACCTTCCAGGCGCTCGAGCCCATCCGCTCGCCGCTGGCGACGGCGCCCAGGATGCCCCAGGCCGTGTTCGACGGCGTGTCGAACCCGCCGTTGTCGGCCTGGCGGTAGTGGAGGTAGTCGAGACCGCGCGTGACGTAGCGGGGGCGGTCTTCGGTGGCGCGCTTGGCGGCGACCACGCTCGCGGCGAACGATGCCGCCACCAAGGCGGTGATCGCCAGCGCGAGCCACATTCTCCTGCTCATCCGCATCCTCCCCAGACCCCGGCCAACGGGGAATCCATCCATGCTACCAAGCGTCCATCTCGCCCGCCAGCGCAGCGCCGTGCGCCGCTGGGCGCTCCCCCCATCGTGAGAGACGGGCGTCGCCGAGGGTGGGTTCGTCGCGCGGTCCTCCGGTACATGCGTCTAGTGGACCTGTGAGGGCGGGGCCGTTCGGCCGATGGTGTTCGTATGGATGTGAAACTGGCGGCGGACGACGGCGCACCCGAGAGCGGCGAGGTCGAGTTCTTCGGCGTCAAGCTCAAGGTCAGGAGCGCGCGCCTTGCGGCGCTCCTCAACAGCAGCGTGAACGACGACGTCCAGGTGATCGGGCGACGGGCTATCGATGCCTTCGGCCAGAGTGACGACGGCCGAGCCGAGAGGGAGCACGGGCGGGCCGGGTCCGACGCATCCCGCGACGCGCGGCGCGCGCAGGACGGCGGTGATGCCCGCGAAGCGGGCTGGGACGCCTGAGCGCGGCTCCCCGCGTGGCGCCTTCATGCTCGCGGATCGCCGGGACCATGTATCCTAGTGAGCCGATATGGGCTCACTCCTTTCACTGGTCATTCCGGTCTACAACGAGGCCGACAGCCTCGTGCCTCTCGTCGCGGAGATCGACGAAGCTCTGGCCGCGTACGCGGCGCCCTATGAGATCGTGTTCGTCGACGACGGTTCCAGGGACGGCTCCTTCGCGATCATGGAGCAGCTGGCGGAGTCGCGTGCCGATGTGAGGGTCGTCAAGCTGCGCCGCAACTTCGGCAAGGCCGCCGCGCTCGCCCACGGGTTCGCCGCCGCCCGCGGAGACGTCATCGTCACCATGGATGGAGACCGTCAGGACGATCCCGGCGAGATCCCGCGCCTCGTGGCCCCGCTCTCCGAAGGCTTCGACCTCGTCTCGGGGTGGAAGCAGCGGCGACAGGACCCGCTCAACAAGACGGTCCCGTCGCGGTTCTTCAACTGGACGGTACGGCGTGCCACCGGAATACCGCTGCACGACTTCAACTGTGGCCTCAAGGCGTACCGTCGCGACGTCGTCGAGACGATCTCGGTGTACGGGGAGTTGCACCGCTACATCCCGGTGGTCGCCGCGCAGGCCGGCTTCGAGGTCACCGAGGTGAAGGTCAGCCATCGGCGGCGCACGGCCGGCCGTTCCAAGTACGGCTGGCAGCGGTACCTGCGCGGCTATCTGGACCTCCTCACCGTCCTCTTTCTCGGGCGGTACCAGCATCGTCCGCAGCACCTCTTCGGAGGGCTGGGCACGCTGCTCATCGCCATCGGTGTGGCCGTCGAGGCGTACCTGACCGTGGACAAGCTCGTGTTCGGTAACGCGATCGGGCAGCGGCCGCTGTTGTTGCTGGGGGCGCTGCTCATCATCGTCGGCGTGCAGCTCCTCAGTCTGGGGCTCATAGGTGAGCTGATCGCCAACTCCCGGGCGCGCAGCGGGCCGGACGCCGCTCAAGTCGCCGTGGTGCTCGAGCGGGACGTGCCCGCCGGCGATCTACAGACGTGACCCGGGCAGTCGCCTACTTCGGCACGTACGACCCGGCGTACCCGCGCAACGCCGTCATGATCCAGGGGCTCCGCGAGCACGGTGTCCGGGTCGAGGAGTTCCAGGCGCCGCTCCCGCGGCTGACGGCCGCCGAGATGGCCGGCGCTCGCGGCGCCGCGCGTCTCGCAGCCGGGGTCGCGGCGGCGCACCTGCGCCTGTTCCTCCAGCATCGCCGGGGTCTGGACGTCGACGCCGTCGTCGTCGGCTACCCGGGCCACTTCCTGGTCCCCTTCGGCAAGCTGCTGGCGGGGATGCGCCGGACTCGCCTGGTGTTCGACCCCCTCGTCTCGCTGTGGGACACGTTCGCCGGCGACCGCGGGCTCGTCCGTGATGGCGGGGTCAAAGCGCGGGCCGTCCACGCCGCCGACGCCGTCGCCTTCAGGACGCCGGATCTGGTCCTCGCCGACACCTGGGCGCACGCCGCTTACTACCAGGACGTGTTCCGGCTGCCGCGCCGGCGCGTCGCGGTCGCTCCCGTCGGCGCCCTCCCGGAGCCCCGGGCGGACGGCGCCGCACGCCGCCGGCCCCGGGGTGAGCCGCTCGTCGTGCTCCAGTACGGCAAGTGGAGCCCGCTGCACGGCGCGGACACGGTCCTCGCCGCCGCCGAGCTCCTGCGCATGGAGCCGTTTCGCTTCGTGCTCGTCGGCGAAGGGCAGGTGTCGGCGGACCTTCGCCGGCAGATCGCCGCTCGCGGGCTCGCGAACGTCGAGTGGCTCGGCGCTCTGCCGCGGCACGACCTGCGCGAGCGGATGCTGGCGGCCGACATCACCCTCGGCGTCTTCGGCCGCTCCGACAAGGCGGGCCGTGTGGTGCCGAACAAGGTCTACGACGGCCTTGCCTGCGGCCGGCCGGTCGTCACCGCCGACACCACCGGGGCCCGCGAGTGGCTCCACGACGGCGAGACGGCGTTGCTGACGCCGGCCGGCGACGGCGCCGCTCTGGCCGGCGCCCTTCGTACGCTGCTCGGCGATGCCGAGCGGACCCGCCTCGCGGAGGCAGGGCTGGCGCTGTACCGGCGGGCGTTCACGCCCGCGGCGGTCGCGGCCGGCCTGCTCGCGGCGCTGGAGGACCGGTGACGGGGGTGGAGCGGCCGCTCGCCGAATCGGAGCACGGGACCGCCTCACCGCGACGCCCGTCATCCCGGCGGCGCATGCTGCTGCGTCTCGCGCAGGTCGCGCTCATCGCGGCCACGCTGTTCTTCCTGGCGACCTACCTCGTGCGTTCGTGGGGCAGCATCAGCGAGTACGAGTGGTCGCTGCACCCGGGCTGGTTCGCGCTCTCCGTCGTCGCCTTCCTCCTCTTCTACCTGGCGCAGGCCGTCGCCTGGTGGCTCGTGCTGCGTGGCTGTGGGGTGGAGGCGCGCTTCTGGCCGACGGCTTCGGTCTGGGGCAAGTCGGTCCTCGCGCGATACGTCCCCGGCACCGTGTTCATGTTCGTCGGCCGGGCCTGGATGAGCCACACACAGGGTCTGCCCGTGGACAGGGTCAGCGCGGCCATGGTCTACGAGCAGGCGCTCGGCGTGTGCTCGGCGCTGCTCGCCGTCGCCGTGCTCTTCCCCTTCTGGGAGTACCGCCCCGGGCTCACCGCCCTGAGCCTGGCCGCGATCCCCATCCTGGTCGCGCTGATGCACCCACGGCTGTTCGGGCCGCTCGCCGGCAGGGCTCTGCGCCTGCTCAAGCGGCCGCCGCTCGATGTCACTCTTGACTTCCCCGCCGTTCTGGCGCTTCTCTGCTACTTCACCGGCGGGTGGCTTGTCGCGGGCGCCGGCGCCTGGCTCCTGGCGCGTGCGACCACCGGGCTCGGTATCGAAGCCCTGCCCGTTGTGATCATTGCGTACGCGTTCGCGTACGTAGCGGGTATGGCGGCGTTCATCTTTCCCAGCGGCATCGGCGTGCGCGAGGCCATCCTCACGGCCTCGCTGGCGGGATGGCTGCCCGGGGGAGTGGCGCTCGCCTGGGCGCTGCTGTTGCGCGTGCTGGTGACCGTGGTAGAACTCGCGTTCGTGGGGATCGTCGCCGGGATCGAGTTCTTCACGCGCCGGAGGGTCGCGGGTTGAGCCGCCGCCGGAGCAGACGCACGCGGCCCGTCGCCGAAGGCTCGGACCGGCGGGTGGCGCGGCACGCCATCGGCGAGCTGGCTCCCCCTGAGATGGCGGTGCTCTTCCGGCGCCGGGCCCTGTACGTCATCGGGGGCGCCGTCCTCTTTGCCGCGATCTACGCCCTCCTCTCGTGGCTCAAGTACCGTGCGTACATGGACGCCCGCTTCGATCTCGGCAACATGGTGCAGGCCGTGTACAACACCGCGAACGGCCGCTTCCTCGAGATCACGACGGGCGAAGTGGTACCGCGGCAGATGTCGCGGTTCGGCTCGCATGTCGATCCGATACTCGCGCTGTTCGCGCTCCCGTGGCTGGTGTGGCCGAGCCCGGTCATGTTGCTCGTCGCCCAGGCCTCGATCGTCGCCACCGGCGCCTGGCCGGCGTACCGGCTGGGCACGCGCGCCACGCGCGACCCCAGCGCCGGCGCACTCCTGGCCGGCGCCTATCTCCTCTATCCCGCGCTCGGCTTCCTCGTGCTGAACGAATTCCACCCGGTCGCGCTCGCCACGCCGCTTCTGCTGTGGGCCTTCCTCTACATGGAGGAGAGTCGCTGGGCGCGGGCGGCCGTCTTTCTCATCCTCGCCGCGGCGTGCAAGGAGACCGTGCCTCTGGTGATCGCGTTCATGGGAGCCTACTTCGCGATCCGCAAGCGGTCGTGGGGGCCGCTTCTGGTGAGCATCGCGGGCGTGGCGTGGTTCGCTCTGGCCGTCTGGGTGGTGATCCCGCACTACAACGGGGACCAGAGCGCGTTCATCGCTCGCTACGGCGACTACGGTGCCGGTGCCGGCGAGGTCGTCAAGACCGCTCTGGCGCAGCCTTCCCAGACGTTCGCCGACTTCACCTCCGCCGCCAACCTGGACTACTGGTTCAAGCTGCTCTGGCCGTTCGCGTTCACCTCGCTCCTGAGCCCGCTCACCGTGCTCATCGCGTTGCCGGAGTATGCGCTGAACGCCTTGTCGGCGACGACCTTCCAGCGCCGCATCGAGTTCCACTACACGGCGCTCGAGATCCCCTTCCTCTACGCGGCGGCCGTCCTCGGCGTGATGCGTCTGTGGCGCTGGCTCGGCGGCGGGTTCCTCCGGGCGGAGAGCCTGATGACCAGGGAGCGGGTGCGGCGCGGCACGCTGGCGCT
>CAYTRM010000039.1:0-5290 GCA_964440225.1 uncultured Thermoleophilia bacterium
TGCTGCACATCTCGCGTCTCGGCAAGAAGGGCGAGCGCGTGAAGTCGGTCGAGGACGTCGTCAAGCGCGGCGACACGGTGACCGTCGAGGTCGTCGAGATCGACAAGGCGCGCAACCGCATCGGGCTCACGCTGCTCAAGGCGCCCGGGTCGGAGTAAGGGACGAAGCGGAGCGGGGAGAAGGCCACGAAGGCCTACCGCCTGTCAACGCTGGACAACGGCCTGCGAGTGGCCACCGAGCGCGTCGAGAGCGTGCGCTCGGTGGCCCTCGGGCTCTGGGTCGCCGCCGGCTCCCGGCTCGAGCCGGTCGAGCTCGGCGGCGTCTCCCACTTCATCGAGCACCTCATCTTCAAGGGGTCGGCTCGCTACTCGGCGGCCCAGATCGCCCACATCTTCGACGACATGGGCGCCGAGCCGAACGCCTCGACGTCCAAGGAGCACACCCTCGTGAACGCGAGGCTCCTGGACGACGACCTCGACACCGCCTTCGAGGTGATCGCCGAGATGGTCGCGCGGCCGACCTTCGCCGACCTCGACCAGGAGCGTGAGGTCGTCCTCGAAGAAGTGGCGATGTACGAGGACTCGCCGCCCGAGCTCATCCACGACGACCTCTGCGAGGTCGTCTTCGGCGAGCATCCTCTCGGGCGGCCGATCATCGGCCACTCCGAGACGCTGGCCGGCCTCGATCTCGACGCCGTCCGCGCGTATCACGACGCCCACTACGTCAACCCCGGGATCGTGGTCGCGGCGAGCGGGCACGTCGACCACGACCATCTCTGCGAGCTCACCGCCGGCCACTTCCGCCCCGAGCCCGGCGCCGTCGTCCGCCGCGCCGATCTCAGCGCGCCCGAGGCGAGCCACGTCGCGCGATTCACGCACAAGGACACCGAGCAGTACCACGTGTGTCTCGGCGGTCCCGGGCCCAAGCGCGGCGACCCGGACCGCTACGCGGTCTTCGTGCTCGACGCCATCCTCGGCGGCTCGTGGAGCTCGCGCCTCTTCCAGGAGGTGCGCGAGAAGCGGGGGCTGGCGTACTCGGTGTACTCCTACGCCTCGCTGTACGCCGACGCCGGGCTGACCGCCGTCTACTTCGGGTCGCGCGAGGAGGCGGTTGCGGAGGCGATGAGCATCATCCTGAGCGAGCTGCGCGACCTTGGCGACGACGTCGCCGAGCCGGCGATAGAGCGCGCCAAGAACCACCTCAAGGGACAACTGGTCCTGAGCATGGAGAGCCCCGGCGCGCGCATGCAGTCACTGGGGCGCGCGGTACTGCTCGAGCAGCCGATCCTGAGCGTCGACGAGGTCCTCGAACGCATCGACGCCGTCGACCACGACGCTGTCATGGCGGCCGTGCGGCGGTACTATGACCCGGAGAAGTGGTCGACGGCGTGCATAGGCCCGCATCCGGGGCCGTTCCGATCCGTCATCGACGGGTTCGACTGGGAGGAACGATGATCGACATCCTCGTGACCGGCGCGGCCGGCAAGATGGGCTCGCTGTGCGTCGCGACCATCGCCGCTCAGGACGACATGCGCCCGGTGGCGCTCGTCGACCCCCGAGGGGCGGAGTCGGGCGACGTTCCCTCCTTCATGGGCGTGACCGAAGCCCTGACGCAGACGGTGCCGCCGCCGCAGGCGGCGCTCGAGTTCAGCGTCCCCGACGCCGTGTTCGCGAACACCACGGCGTTGCTCGCCGCCGGCGTCCCCACTGTCGTCGGAGCCACCGGCCTCGCCGAGCCTCAGGTCGACGAGCTGCGCGCCACGGCCGCCGCCGCCGACGTCGGGCTGGTCGTCGTCCCGAACTTCGCCCTCGGTGCGGTGCTGCTCATGCGGTTCGCCGCGGAGGCGGCGCGGTACTACGAGCACGCCGAGGTCATCGAGATGCACGAGAAGGGCAAGGTCGACGCGCCGTCGGGGACCGCGCTGCGCACGGCGTCGCTCATGGCGAACGCTCCGGGGTCGGCGCTCAAGGCCCCGCCCGGAGCCGGGCAGGCCTCGCGCGGCCTCACCGCCGACGGCGCCGTGACCGTGCACAGCGTCCGCCTGCCCGGGCTCGTCGCCCACCAGGAGGTCCTGTTCGGCGGAGACGACGAGATCCTGACCTTGCGCCACGACTCGCTGTCACGCCGCTCGTTCATGAGCGGGGTGCTCCTCGCCCTGCGGCGCGTCACCGAGCTGCGAGAGACCGTCGTGGGCCTCGAGAGCCTCCTCGACTGATGCCACCTCACCCGCACCGACCTCACCGGGGGACGACACCGTGACGCACGATCTGGGAACCATCCTCACCGCTATGGTCACGCCGTTCGCCGCCGACATGGCGGTGGATCAGGCGAAGCTCCGCGAGCTCGCCGAGCACTTGCTCGCCCACGGCTCGGACGGCCTGGTCGTGGCCGGCACCACCGGCGAGTCGCCGACGCTCGACGACGCCGAGAAGACGGCCATGTTCCGTACGGTGGTCGAGGTCGCGTCCGGCCGCGGGGCCGTCGTCGCCGGCACCGGCTCGAACGACACGCGGCACAGCGTCGAGCTCACGAAGCAGGCCGAGGCCTGCGGGGTCGACGCGGTCCTCGTCGTGACGCCGTACTACAACAAGCCGCCGGAGCGCGGGCTCGTGGAGCACTTCCGCGCCGTTGCGGCCGCCACGAGTCTGCCGATGATCGTCTACAACATCCCCGGGCGGACCGGCGTGAACCTGTCGCCGCGCACCCTCGCCACGCTCGGCGAGGTCGACAACATCGTCGCCGTGAAGCAGGCGAACCCCGATCCCGGGGAGCTCGACGAGCTGTTCGCGAGCGGCGCCCTCGGTGTGTATGCCGGCAACGACGACATGCTCTGCGAAGTCGCCGTCCGCGGCGGCGAGGGCGGCATCTGTGTCGCCAGCCACGTCGCCGGCGAACGCATGGCCGAGGTCGTGAGGCTGGCCCGCGCGGGCGAGCCGGATGCCGCCGCCGCCGCCGACGCCGAGCTGCACGGGCTCTTCAAAGCCCTGTTCGTGGCCACCAACCCGATACCGGTGAAGGCGGCCCTCGCACTGCTCGGGCACGACGTCGGCGGGCTCCGGCTTCCGCTCGTCGAGGCGAGCGCCGAGGAGCGGGCGATCGTCGCCGCCGAGCTGCGAAAGCTCGGGTTCGACCTGCCGTGAGCGTGGCGCGGGCCCCGGAGCGGGCGCCGCGCCCCGGCTCCGCCGGGCGCCTGTGGCGCGCGGCCGGCAGGCGCGGAGCGGCCGGGCGCGAAGCGCCGGTCCCTCCGCCGTACAGATCAGTACCGGCGCCGCCGTCACCGCCCTCCGGGCGGGGAGCGGCGCCGTCACCAAAGAGAAAGGCACACTATGAGTGAAGACGCCGTGAGGATCATCCCCCTCGGGGGCCTCGGCGAGGTCGGCAAGAACATGACCGCGGTCGAGTACCGCGGCAAGATCCTGGTGCTCGACTGCGGGGTGGAGTTCCCGAGCGACGGGATGCTCGGCATCGACCTCGTCATCCCCGACATCAGGTGGCTGCTCGAGCGCCGCGACGACGTGCTGGCCTTCGTGATCACGCACGGACACGAGGATCACCAGGGCGCCCTGCCCTTCGTGCTCAAGCAGCTCGACCGGCCGGTGTACGGCAGCCGGTTCACGCTCGCCCTCATCAAGTCCAAGCTCGACGAGCACGGCCTGCTCAAGACGACCGAGCTCGTCGAGGTCGACGACACGTCGCGCCTGCAGCTCGGCCCCTTCGACGTGTCGTTCGTCGCGACCAGCCACAGCGTGCCCGACTCGCTCTCCATCGTCGTCGGCACCGATCTCGGCGCCGTGGTGCTCACCGGCGACTACCGCTTCGACCACACGCCCATCGACGGCCGCATCACCGACGTCAACGCCTTCGCCCGGCTCGGCGAAGAGGGCGTGCTGGCGCTGCTCGGCGACTCCACCAACGCCGAGGCGCCGGGGTCGACCGCATCCGAGAGCACGGTGGGCCGGGCCTTCCACCAGATCTTCGCGGAGGCGGAGGGCCGCGTGATCGTGGCGAGCTTCGCCTCGCACATCCACCGCATCCAGCAGGCGATCACCATCGGCCACCTGCACGGCCGCAAGTTCGCCCTCTCCGGCAGGTCGATGATCAAGAACGCCAACATCGCCCGCAACCTCGGGTATCTCGACGTGCCGGACGGCGCGATGATCAAGCTGACGCAGATCGACGACTACCGGCCCGAAGAGGTCCTCATCCTCTCCACCGGCAGCCAGGGCGAGCCGCTCTCCGCGCTCACGCGCATGGCCTTCAACGACCACCCGCAGGTGGAACTCCACGAAGGAGACACCGTGGTGATCTCCGCCAAGGCGATCCCCGGCAACGAGCGCAGCGTCTCGGCCACCATCGACCGCCTGCTCAAGGTGGGCGCCACTGTGATCTACGGGGAGAGCAGCGGCATCCACGTCAGCGGGCATGCCGCGCGTGAGGACCTCAAGATGATGCTGAACCTCGTGCGCCCCAAGTTCCTCGTCCCGGTGCACGGCGAGTACCGTATGCAGCACACCCACGCCGAGATCGCGCGCGAGAGCGGTATCGCCGACGAGGACATCTTCATCCTCGAGAACGGCGACGTCCTCGAGCTGGACGCGGACAACGGGGAGATCGTCGACAAGGTGCCCACCGGCATGGTGTTCGTCGACGGCTTCGAGCTCGGCGACGCCGACGGCCTCGTGCTGCGCGACCGCCAGCAGCTCGCCGGAGACGGCATCCTCATCGCCGTGGTCACGATCGACGCCCAGAACGGCGACTCGGTCGCGCCGGCGGAGCTCGTGGCGCGCGGGTTCCTGCACAACGACGACCGCCTCCAGGAAGTGCTCGACGAGTGCGCGGACGCGCTCGACGACCTGCTGGACGAGCTCGGCGCCGATCACATCACCGGCCAGCGCCTGATTCGTGACGACATCAAGGATCGTCTGGCGGAGCTCGTCTACAAGCGCACCCGGCGGCGGCCGCTGATCATGCCGGTCGTGGTCGAGGTCTGACGCGGCGGTTCCAGGCAGGCTAGGGATTCGCCGGTCCGCGTCGAAGTAGCCGCCATGGCGACTGCACGCCCCAAGCAAGCACGGCGGCGAGCGGGCGCTGCGCCGCGGCCGCGCCCGCGCGGCGCTCGCCCCGCTCCCAAGGCGCCCGCTCGCGGCAACCGTCACGCCCGCGAGCTGGGCGCCATCGGCTGCCTCGCGATCGCCGTCTTCCTCGCCTTCGTGCTCTACCTCGGCTGGGACGGCGGGTCGCTCGGCCGCTGGCTCGGCGAGGAGATCCTGCGATGGGTCCGAAGCTACCT
>CAYTRM010000039.1:5300-12687 GCA_964440225.1 uncultured Thermoleophilia bacterium
CTGGCTCGCCGGCATCCTTGCCTACGCGGCGCCGTTCCTCCTCGGTTTCATCGCCTTCCTGCTCGTCGTGAGGGAGGAGAGCCGCCCCCGGCGGGGGATGACGTGGGGCGTGGCGCTGATCGTGGCGGGGATCGCTCTCGCCGCCGCCGCCGACACCTTCGGGATCTTCGCGGGCACGCGCCCGGCGGCGCTGTTCCGCGACGGCTACATGAGCTCGCACGGGGGCATCCTCGGGGAGCTGCAGTGGGCGGGTCTGAGCCCGTTCATCGGACGGGTCGGCGTGGACGTGCTCGTGATCGCGCTGCTGGCCGCCGGACTCCTGCTCGTGACCGGGTCGTCGCTGCGGCAGTGGGCGTCGCACTCGCAGCGCGGCGTGAAGGCCGCCGGCCGCGCCGCCCGCAGCCAGGCGGAGGCCCTCGGCGCGCGCCGGCGCGACGCGGCGCTCACGCGCGTGGTGGAACTCGACGAGTCGCCGACCGTCGACGCCGGCATGCCTTCGCGGTCCGGGGCGCCGGCGGTCGCGTACGCCACCGCCTCACCGGCGCCGCGGCTGATCGACGGCTTCGAGGCGGCGCCCGAGATCTTCGGTGAGGCGCCGCAGTTGCCGGACGACGAAGTCCCTCCGGCCCTCGACGACCCGGCGGCGCCGGACCCCGTCGGGCTCGCCGACGACGGCGTCCAGCTCTCGCTGGCCGCCGCGGCGGGCGCCGGCACGCAGGCCGACCCGTCCGCCGCGCTCGCCTTTGCCGACGCCGAGAAGCGGCAGTGGACGCTCCCCGACCCGACGCTGCTGCGCCGGCTCGGCGAAGGCCGCGGAGAATCGCCCGAGGCCGTTTCGCGCGTCTCCGAGCGGCTGGTGGAGACGCTCGGGCACTTCGGCATCCCCTCGACCGTGATCGGTACCGTCTCGGGCCCGCGGGTCACGAGGTACGAGCTCCAGGTCGCGCCCGGCATCAAGGTGAGCAAGGTGGCCGGGCTCAAGGACGACCTCGCCTACGCGCTTGCCGCGACCGACGTGCGCGTCCAGGCGCCGATCCCGGGCAAGACGGCCGTCGGCATCGAGGTCCCGAACATCCAGGCGAACTACGTGACGCTGGGCGACATCCACGGCCTGTTCCCGGCGCACGCCTCACCGATGGCCTTCTGGCTGGGCAAGGACGTCACCGGCACGGCGGTGCTCGCGGACCTCGTGCGCATGGTCCACCTCCTGATCGCCGGCACCACCGGCTCCGGCAAGAGCGGCTGCCTGAACGCGCTGATCAGCTCCGTGCTGCTCCGGGCGACCCCGGACCAGGTGCGCATGATCATGATCGACCCCAAGAAGGTCGAGCTGAGCAACTTCAACGGCGTGCCGCACCTGCTGGCGCCCGTTGTGACCAACATGAAGCAGGCGACGTACGTGCTCGACAACATCTGCCGCGAGATGGACCGGCGGTACGACGTGCTCTCGCGCAACCAGTGCCAGGACATCCGCGCCTTGAACAAGAAGCTCGCCCGCGCCGGCGAGGACGCGATGCCGTACACCATGGTGATCATCGACGAGCTCGCCGACCTCATGATGGCGGCCCCGTCGGAGGTCGAGGACTCCATCATCCGGCTCGGCCAGCTCGGCAGGAGTTGCGGGATCCACCTCGTGGTGGCGACGCAGCGCCCGTCGGTGGACGTCGTCACCGGCATGATCAAGACGAACATCCCGTCGCGTATCGCGTTCGCCGTCAGCTCGCAGACCGACTCGCGCATCATCCTCGACCAGGGCGGCGCCGAGAGTCTCCTCGGCATGGGGGACATGCTGTTCAGCCCGATGGGGAGCAGCAAGCTCCAGCGCGTCCAGGGCGCTCTGGTCACCAGCGCCGAGATGAAGCTGATCACCGAGCACTGGCGTCGCCAGGCCAAGCCCGACTACCACGAGGAACTGCTCGAGAACCCCGCCGGCCCGGACGCCGAACAGGCGCAGCAGGCGGCCGGCGGCGACGAGTATCTGGGCAGGGCGATCGAGACGGTCGTGAGCACGGGCGCCGCCAGCGTGGCCCTGCTGCAGCGGCGCCTGCGCGTGGGCTACGCCCGCGCTGGGCGGCTCATCGACATCATGGAGGAGATGGGCATCATCTCCGGGTACGACGGGAGCAAGGCGCGCGCCGTCCTGATCGACGAGAGCGCGCTGCCGGCGACGCTGGCGCGCCTGACCGGCGACGCGCCGGACGAGCCGCAGAGCGCCGGCGCTTCGCCGGGCGCCGAACGGCCGGAGGAGCCGCCGGAGGCGGCCGCGCCGGCCCCGGACGACCCGTGAGCCTCGCCCTCGGCCCGTCGGGATTTGTCTTCGCATCACCCTCTTACTAGACTGTACGTTCGGGTGACCCCTGCGAAGCCGGGCGTCCCGACGACCGAGGAGAAGCACCGCCACCGTGTTCGAGATCGGTAATACGCTGCGGGAGGCCCGGGTACGGCGCAGCCTCACGCTTCAACAGGTCGAAGAAGACACGAAGATCCGTGTCAAATACCTGCAGGCGATGGAGCACGAGGAGTGGGAGGTCATGCCCGGGGCGACTTACGTCAAGGGCTTCCTCCGCACCTACGCCACCTATCTCGCTCTCGACCCGGATGTGATCATCGACGAGTACCGCTCGCGCGGCGTCGAGCCACCGGCGGAGCTGGACGAACCCTTCGGCGGTTCCTCGGTGATCGGCAAGCCCCGCAGCCACCGCGGCCGCAACACCATCGTCTTCGTCGCCGTCATCTGCCTGCTGGTGCTGGGCGTGATCTACGTCCTCGGCATGGGGTCCGACGGCGACGCCGAGCCGCCGACCAAGCCCGACGCGCTCGGCATCACGAGCCCGTCGGCCTCGCCGAGCGCGTCGCCGAGCCCCAAGGCCACCCCGACGGTCAAGCCGGGCCTTCGCGACGTGGTCAACATCGCCGCCGTGGACGGCGACTGCTGGGTGCAGATCCGCCGCGACGACGAGAACGGCGCCGTGCTCTTCTCCGGCACGCTGAAGAAGGGTGACAGAAAGTCGTTCAAGGGTGACGTGCTGTGGGTGCGGATGGGCAATCCGTCCGTCGTCCGGCTGACCATAGAAGGATCCAAAGCCAAGGCGATCGAAGGAGTCGACCCCGTCGACGTGATCGTGAAGAACGGCAAGCTCGAGAGGCAGGGCTGAGATGGCCAAGGAATCGTCGTTCGACGTGGTGTCCAAGGCAGACCTCAACGAGGTCCGCAACGCCGTCAACATGGCGCACAAGGAGATCGCGACGCGGTACGACTTCAAGAAGAGCGTGAGCGCCGTGACGCTCGAGGGTGACGCCCTCGTGCTCGTCTCGGACAACGAGGGCAAGCTGCGGCAGGTCGTGGAGGTCCTCGAGGAGAAGCTCGTGCGCCGCAAGGTGCCGCTCAAGGCGCTGCAGTACGGCAAGATCGAGGAGGCGCTCGGCGGTGCGGTGCGCCAGCGCGCCGAGATCGCCCAGGGCATCCCCGACGAGAAGGCCAAGGCGATGAACAAGCTGCTGCGCCAGCGCTTCAAGAAGGTCAAGGTCCAGATCCAGGGCGACACCCTCCGCGTCTTCTCACCCAGCAAGGACGAACTGCAGGCCGCCATGGCCGCCCTCCGCGAGGAGGACTGGGGCATCCCGCTGCAATTCGTGAACTACCGCTGAGGCCCGGCACGGGCGCCGCGTTCTCCATCCAGACGCTCGGCTGCCCCAAAAACGAGGCCGACTCCGACGCGCTCGAGCGCGCGCTGCGCGCCGCCGGGCATCGCCCGGCCCCAGCCGGCGCGGCCGACGTCGTGATCGTGAACACGTGCGGGTTCATCGACGCCGCCAAAGAAGAGTCGATCGCGGCGATCCTGGACGCGGCCGAGGCCGCGCACGCGCGCGGAGCGCGCCTCGCGGCCGTCGGCTGTCTGGTCGAGCGCTACCGCGACGAGCTCGCGCGGGAGCTGCCCGAGGTCGATCTGTGGTGCGGTCTGGACACGTCGCCGCTGCTGGCTCTCGTCGCGGCGGCGGCGGCCGGGGCGGAGGGCGCCGATGTACTTGCGGCAGCGGCGGCGCCGGCGCCACGTTCGCGGCGCCCCGTCAGCGCGTACGTGAAGCTGTCGGACGGGTGCGACCGCCGCTGCTCGTTCTGCGCCATCCCGCTGATCAAGGGGGACTACGAGATCGTCCCCGCCGGCGAGGTGCTGCGCAGCGCCGGCGCCGCCCTGGCGGCCGGAGCGCGGGAGCTGGTGCTCGTGGGCCAGGACACCTCCCGCTGGGAACAGCCGGGATGGGGCGGGCTGAGCCGCCTGCTCGGCGAGCTGGCGGCGCTGGAACCGGCCCCGGCGTGGCTGCGCCTTCTGTATCTCCAGCCCGACGGCGTCGACGCGCGGCTCCTCGACGCCCTGGCGGCTCACGCCGTGCCGTACGTCGACGTGCCGCTGCAGCACGCGTCGCGCGCCGTCCTGCGCCGTATGCGCCGCGGCGGCGACGGGGAGGCCCACCTGCGCCTGCTCGAGCGGGTGCGGGCGGCGCTCCCCGGCGCCGCCGTCCGCTCCACCTTCATCGCCGGGTTCCCCGGCGAGACCGACGCGGAATTCGCGGAACTGCTCGAGTTCGTGCGCGAGGCGCGCCTCGCGGTGGCCGGGGTGTTCGTCTACGACGAGCAGGAGGGCACCGGCGCCGTGGGGATGGCCGGCCAGGTGCCTCGGGCGCTGGCGCTCGAGCGCGCGGCGCTGCTCGGCGAGACGATCGACCTGGAGGCGCGGAGGTTCTGGGAGGACCTCGCCGGACGCGAGGTCGAGGTCCTCGTCGAGCGCGGGACGTCGCGGTCCGACGGGGTCGTCACGGGCCGCTGCGTGTACCAGGCGCCGGACGTCGACGGGCGGACGGTCGTGCGCGGCCTGCGCGCCCGCAGGGGGAGCCTGATCCGCGCCCTCGTGACCGACGCCCTCGGGTATGATGTGGAGGCCGTCGCCGGGACAGGGGAACCGTGAGCAGCCAGCTGAATCTCGCCAACACCATCACCATCGCCCGGATCCTGCTCATCCCCGTGTTCCTCCTCGTCCTCCTCGCGGGCATCCCCGAGCCGTACGGCGACATCCTCGCCGCCGCCGTCTTCATCATCGCGGCGGCGACCGACAAGCTCGACGGCTACGTGGCGCGGCGCAGCAAGCAGATCACGACGCTCGGCCAGTTCCTCGACCCGCTCGCCGACAAGCTGCTCATCGCGGCGGCGCTGATCGCCCTGGTGAGCCAGGACAGGGTCGCCGCCTGGGTTGCCATGGTCATCATCGGCCGCGAGATCGCCGTGAGCGTGCTGCGCATCGTCGGGGTCTCGCAGGGCGTGTCCATACCCGCCGACAAGTACGGCAAGCTCAAGACGGTGCTGCAGATCGTGTACGTCGTGTACGTGCTCGTGCCGACCGCCGACATCGCCGAGCTCATCCACGTGTCCACCGACGTCGCCGTGATCATCCAGTGGGCGCTGGCGGTCGTCGTCGTCGTGGTGACGCTCGCCAGCGGCGTGCGCTACTTCCTGAACGCGCGCGGCGTGATCCGCCTGCCGGGGAGCTCGGGCTGATGCTGCCGGGCGCGCCACGCGCCGTGGCCGTCCTGAGCGGCAACGAACTGCTCGACGGCCGCACCCACGACCTCAACGGAGCGTTCGTGGCCGACGACCTGAGCCGTCGCGGGGCCAAAGTGACCGAGGTCATCACGGTGGCCGACGACCGGGAACGGCTGACCGCGGCGCTGCGCCACGCGCTGTCCTCGGAGCCGGACGTCCTGGTCGTGGGCGGCGGCCTCGGGACGACCCACGACGACCTGACGGCGGAGTGCCTTGCGGGAGTCCTCGGCGTGCCGCTCGTGGCGCACCCGGCGGCGCTGAGGATGCTCGAGGAGCGGGTGCGCGCCGTCGCGGAGCGGCGGGGCGCGGACTTCGACGAGCTCTTCGCGCTCGCGCGCCGCCAGGCGATGCTCCCGGCCGGCAGCGAGGCGATCCCTCCGGCCGGCGTCGCGCCGGGGATCGCGGCCCGCTCCGGCGGCACGCGCATCTACGCGCTGCCGGGCGTGCCCTTCGAGTTCCGCGGCATGTGGCGGGTGATCGCGGAGGGGCTGGAGGGCGCCGGCTTCTTCCCGGCGGTCCGTCTGCGCATCCTGCGCATCTACGGGGTCGGCGAGCTGCAGGTGGCGCCACTGTTCGAGGGTATTCCGCGTGACCTGCTGGAGCTCGGCATCAACGTCGGCGGGGGAGAGGTGACCGTGCGCCTGCGGTCGGCGGCCACCGCGGCCGCGGCCGCCCAGGAGGAGGCCGTCGTGGCGGCGCTCTGCGCCGGCGCGCCCGTGTTCAGCGACGACGGGCGGACCGTGGACGACATCGTCGCCGACGGACTGCTCGCGGCCGGGCAGACGGTCGCCGTCGCCGAGTCGTGCACCGGCGGCTTGCTGGGCGCCCGGCTCACCGACCGGCCGGGGAGCTCCGAGTACTTCCTCGGCGGCGTCATCAGCTACGCCGACCGGGTCAAGATCGAGCGCCTGGGGGTGCCCGCCGAGGCGCTGGCGGAGCACGGCGCCGTCTCACGGGAGGTCGCCGCGGCCATGGCCGAGGGGGTGCGCCGGGAGGTGGGCGCGGACATCGGGCTCTCGCTGACCGGGGTCGCCGGGCCGGGCGGCGGCACGGCGGACAAGCCGGTGGGGCTCGTCTACGCCGGGTGCGCGACCGCCGAGGGCACGCGGGTCCACAAGGGCTCCTTTCCCGGCGACCGCGACAGCGTGCGCCGCTACAGCGCGTCGGCCGCGCTGCACCTGCTGCGCCGCTCGCTCTCGCTGTGACCGCGGGCGGGGGCGCCCGGCGGCGCCTCTTCGTCGCCTGCGATCTCCCGGGGCCGGTCGAGGACGCCGTGGCGGCCTGGCAGCGCACGGAGCTGTCGCCGCACCGGGAGCTGCGCACGGTGCGGCCCCTGCACCTGACGCTCGTGTTCCTCGGCGACGTGCCGGACGAGCGCGTGCCGGCGGTGGAGCAGGCGCTCGGCGGCGTCCGCTGGAGCGGGGCCCGCGCCGCCGTCAAGGGGCCCATCTTCCTGCCGGCGCACGGGCGGCGCCGGGTCGTGGCCCTGGAGCTGGAGGACGAAGACGGCGGCCTGCGCGCCGTGCAGGCGGAGGCGGTCGCCGCCCTGGAGGCGGCCTCGCTCCACACGCCCGAGAAGCGCCCGTGGCTGCCTCACGTGACGGTAGCCCGATTCCGCCGTCCCGGTCACCCCTTTTCCCTGCAAAACGTAACCATTCCGGGGTTTGGTGTCGTCCGGATGGTCTTGTATAGTAGCCACCTGGAGCAGGCCGGCGCAGTGCACGCTCCCGTAGCAGTCTTTCCCGCGTCCTGAGCAAGAGAGGAGCGCTACCTTGGACAAGGACAAAGCCC
>CAYTRM010000040.1:0-12637 GCA_964440225.1 uncultured Thermoleophilia bacterium
CCAGCAGCCGGAGGTTCCGGCGCGCGCTCATGAGCGGGTAGAACGTCGGGTCGTCGACGAAGCCGCCGACGTGGCGCAGCGCCTCCTGCAGCTCGCCGGGAACCCGGTGCCCGCACACCTCCACGTGACCGCCGGTCGGGTGGATGAGCCCGAGGGCGAGCCGGATGACCGTCGTCTTGCCGGCGCCGTTGGGTCCGAGAAAGCCGAACACGTCGCCGCGGCAGACGCGCATGTCGAGGCCGTCCACTGCGCGAATGCCGCCGAACTGCTTGGTCAGGCCGTGGGTCGTGAGGATGGGGGCGCGGCCGTCGCAGCTCTGCTGCCCGGGCCGCGCCCCCTCGTGTTCACTCACCGTCTGCGCTTCCGCGACGTCTGGCGTCTCACCATCATCCACGTCAACGAACGGAGCTCGCGAAGGCCTCGAGGTCGCTCATCGGCACCATCCCGCCGGCGACGAGCGTGGTGCCGCCCTGCTGCCAGACGATGACGCCGCCGAGAGGAGTGCCGACGACCTGCGCCTTCGCGCCGCCGACGCTGGTCGTGCCGAGGATCTGCGACGTCTTCCGCAGCTCCTGGAGCTGCTTCTCGATCTCGGGCGTCGTCTCGGTCTGCGCCAGAGCTATGGCGCCGAAGCCGTCGCCGTACAGCAGGACGCTGACCGGTCCGGTCGCCGCGCCTTCGACTCGCTCGCCCTCGTCGCCGAAGGGTCCGGCGCCGGTCGCCGCGCCCATGAGTCCCGCCAAGGGCGTGCCGGCGGCGGTCAGGGGGCCGCCCTCGTCCAGGACGTAGCCCCAGCGGAAGGGGCGCGCCTCGTAGGCGCGCGCCCAGGCGACGTCGAAGGGCACGAGGTCCTGCGCCTGCTCGCGCGTGAGCAGAGCCCGCCGGACCTGCTTCTGCGCGGCGGCCTCCTCGGCCTCGGTCGGCTCGCCTTGGGCCGCCTTGTCGTCGTGCGCCGCCTCGGCCTTCTCGCGCATCGCGTCGCCGTCCACGGTCTTCACCTTGACGGTGGCTCCCTCAGGCGGCGTGAAGACGAACAGCGACGGGTCCACGGGGTCGTAGCTCACGCTGTCGAAGCCGAAGCGGAGCACCGGCGCGGAGCCGCCCTTGGCGAAGACCTCGAGCCGGAGCGGCACCATGGTCTCTCCGTCGATCGCCGCCTGCACGTAGCCAAGGGCGGTGTCGTCGGCCACCGGCGTCATGCGCAGCAGATAGGTGTCGCGCCCCGCGACCTCGGCCTGCCCGGACACCTCGACCGTGGCGAAACGCGCGAAGCGCCGCAGGTACAGGCTGATCGCCTCCGGCGTCATGAAGGTCGCGGAGGGCGCCGGAGACGGAGTCTCCGCCGGCGCCTCGCCAGTGACGACCACCTTCTTCGCCGTGTTCGCCGCGTAGTCGTACACCCACGCGGTGCGCTCGGCCTTGTTCACGACGACCACCTGGTCGCCGCCGCTCCCCTGGGATTCGGTGCGGGCGCCGGCATCGCTCAGCCAGATGCGCCCCGAACCGCCGGTCATGAGCGGCGACTGCGCCGGGAGCTGCGCCATTTCGCCGGCGGCGCTCACGTCGCCGAACAGCTCGTTCCGCCAGGAGATCTCGCCGCTGATCGCCGTCACCTCACCGTCCGCCTGCCCCATCCTGGCCAGCAGATCGGGAGCGCTGACGTCGGGGAGCGGGGTCGACTGGTCGGCGCCGGCTACGGCGACGCCGGCGACGAGGATCGCCGCCGCGAGAGCTACGAGGGACGCGAGTATGACGACTCTGGACCGCATGGGGTCTCCTTCCGGAGTGATGCTGCTGCGGGGTTGTGTCTACTGAGGTGTACCCCCGACCGGGCGCCTGCGCAACCTTACAGCGACACCCGGAGTGGCGTGCGCGCCGGTTTCGTGTGCATAATCCACCCATTGCGGGGGGAGGGGCCCCGCCGGGCGGGAGAGAGCCACACCACGAGCGAGCCACGGGCAGAGGCCGGACCAGCCGTCGACGCGTTCTCGCCGGACGCGGCGTTCGACGTCGCTCCCGACTGGGTCGCGCTCATCGACGCCGACTGCACCGTGCGCCGCGCCAACCGCGCGATGGCCGCCGCCTTCGGCCTGGAGCCCGACCAGCTCGTCGGTCGCAAGTGCTACGAGCTCGTCCACGGGACCCAGGGCCCCATAGCCGAGTGCCCACACCTGCGACTCCTGAACGACTCGGGCGAACCGACGGACGAGCGCGTCGAGATCGAGGGCAAGGGCCTCTTCGACGTCTCGTGCGCACCGCTCCGCGACGCCGGCGGGTCGATCGTCGGCTCGGTCCACATGGCCCACGACGTCTCCGCCCGCACGCGCGCGGAGCAGCAGCTGCGCGAGTCGGCGAACTACCTCCGGCAGGTCCTCGACGCCATCCCCGCGCCCGTCTTCCACAAGGACGCTGATGGCGTGTACGTGGCCGTCAACCGCGCGTACGCGGAGGCCGTCGGCGTGGAACGCGACGCGATCGTCGGAAGGACGGCCGCCGACGTGTATCCGGCCGACCTCGCGGCCGACTACGCGGAGGACGACGCCGCGATCCTCGCACGCGGAGGCGCGGACCGCGTCATCGAAGACGCGCTGTACGCGCACGAAGGCCTGCGCCGCGTCGAGTTGCACCGCTCGGTCTACGCCGATCTGGCCGGCCGGCCGGCCGGCATCGTCGGCGTGGAGTTCGACGTCACCGACCGTGAGCGTACGGAGGAGGCGCTGCGCCGGACGGAGGAGAACCTGAATCGCGCCCAGCAACTCGGCGGCATGGGGAGCTGGCAGTGGGACATGGCCGCCGGCGAGCTGACGTGGTCCGACGAGCTCTACCGCATCTGGGGTCTGGACAGAGGCTTCGAGCTCTCCGTCCCGGCCCTCGTCGACCTGATCCACCCGGACGATCGCGACCGCAACCAGGACCTGAACGACGCGATCGCGGCCGGAGCCGCCGCGGCGGAGATCCAGTTCCGCATCATCCGCCCCGACGGCGAGATACGGCACCTGCGCCAGTCGCTCGAGGTCGAGGGCGACGACGAGGGCGAGCCGCTCCGGGCGTTCGGCGTCATCCAGGATGTGACCGGCGCCGTCGAGGCGCAGGAGACGCTGCTCGAGCGCGAGGCGCTGGTTCGCGGCCTCTTCGACACCATGCCCAGTGGCTGCGGCATCTACGAAGTGCGCGGCGACGGCCGCTCCGGCGGCGACTACGTCATCAAAGACATGAACGAGACGGGCCTGCGCATCGAAGGCCGGCGCAAGGACAGCGTCGTCGGCAAGACCCTCAAGGATCTGCGCCCGGCCATCGACGAGTACGGCCTGGTCGACGTCTTCTGGCGTGTCTGGCGCACCGGCGACCCCGAGCGCTTCCCGGCCAAGATCTACACGGACGAGCGCTACGCGAACTGGTACGACAACTACGTCTTCAAGCTGCCCACCGGGGAGATCGTGGCGATCTGCAACGACGTCTCCGCCGAGAAGCGGGCGGAGGAGGCGCTGCGCGCCAGCGAGGCCGAGATGCACGCCGTGTTCGACCTCGTCGGCATCCCCATGTTCGTGATGGACACGCGCGGCGCGTTCACGCGCTGGAACCGCGCCTTCCACAGGGCGCTCGGCTATCCGGCGGAAGAACTGCAAGGCATGACCATGCGCGACATCACGCCGCCGGAGGAGCGCCCGGAGATGCTGCGCCGGCTGTCGCTGGCGCTGGCCGGTGAGGGCAACAGCTACCGGGTCGAGCGGCGCTTCGTCGCCAAGGACGGTGAGATGCCGTGGTTCGACCTGTCGGTGACGCCGGTGGTGGGCGCGGACGGCGAGGTCGTCGCTCTGATCGGCGCCGGCACCGACATCACCGACGCGCGGCTGGCAAAGGACGCGCTCCTCGCACGCGAGGAGCAGCTCAGCGCCGCGCTCGGTGAGACGGTGGCCGCCATGGGCGCGATCGTCGCCCTGCGCGACCCGTACACCGCGGGGCACGAGCGCCGCGTCACGGCGCTCGCGGAGGCCATCGCCACCGACATGGGGCTTGAGCCCCGGGCCATCGCCGGGCTGCGCCACGCGGCCTCGGTCCACGACGTCGGCAAGGTCGCCGTTCCGGCCGAGATCATGACCATGCCGCGCCGCCTCTCGGAGTGGGAGTACAGCCTGATCCAGACGCACGTGGAGGTCGGTCACGAGGTTCTTGCGGGCATCGGCTTCGAGGAGCCGGTGGCCGAGATGGTGCTGCAGCACCACGAGCGCCTCGACGGCTCCGGCTACCCTCGTGGCCTGTTCGGCGACCAGATCATGCTCGAGGCGTGCATCCTGATGGTGGCCG
This sequence comes from uncultured Thermoleophilia bacterium, assembly GCA_964440225.1. Taxonomy (GTDB): domain Bacteria; phylum Actinomycetota; class Thermoleophilia; order UBA2241; family UBA2241; genus CAIXSE01. The sequence continues at coordinate 4,306 of CAYTRM010000040.1, forward strand.
ACGTGGTCGAGGCCATGGCCTCACACCGCCCGTACCGGCCGGCTCTCGGCGTCGGCGCCGCGCTCGACGAGATCAACTGGGGGGCCGGCCGGCTGTACCACGAGGACGTCGCCGCCTCATGCCTGCGGGTCGTCCGGCGGGGCCTCGTCGACCTCTCGGAGCCGGCGGTCTGAGGCGCGGCGGGGCCGCAGGGCTCCGCCGCCGCGCCCGCCGCATCGTCGTGCCCGCGGGGGCGCCGCCGTCAGGGCAACGTCTGTACGAACCGCACCCATCCCGCGTAGAACTCGTCCCAACCGACTCCGAGGCTCCGGCGCACCGCCTTGTCGAGCCCCGCCTCGCTCAGGTCCGAGTCGCTCGCCGCGGTGACGAAGCGGCGCAGGTCGGCCAGTCCCCAGCCGTCGAGCACGTAGAGCACCAGGGATCCGCCCTCGAGGTACCCGAGACGCACTGTGTCGATCGGCTTGCCGCTCCACAGGCTGCCGCTGGCGATCGCCGTGAGCAGCGGAAGCTCCGGGTCGGGTGAGGCGAGGTCGTCGCGCAGCGGCTGGTAGGTGCGCCCTCCCTCCACGGCTGTGGCGAGACCCTCGGCGAGAAGCGTGGGCGCGTGCTCCGTCTTCGCGAACCAGCTCGCCGTGTAGGCGTGGGTGAGCTCGTGGGCGAGCATCAGCGGCATCCAGTCGTCCTTGCCGTCGAGAGCCGGGCCCAGCACGCCGATGTCGCGGGTCTTCGCCGGCGCGCGGCTCAACCGGTCGGGAGCGCGCGAGAAGAAGCGGATGCGTTGTTCCGCGGGGCCCCCGCCGAGGGCCCGGCGAAGCTCGCGGCGCGAGGAGAAGTAGTAGATGACGACCGGCTCGCGCGAGGTGATGCCGAGCAGCGCGAGCCGCTCCCGCGCCGGGCCGCAGGCGCCGGCGACGTCGCCGGCGCGCTCGGCCTCGCTCTCGTCGGCGAGCACGATGCAGCCGTTCCGGCGCACCGCGATCGGCCGCGCGAACGCCATGACGTTCTGGCGGGCGACGGCCGCCGGGGTGTCGTCGCCGCGCACGATGACCCGCTCGTCGAGCACGCCGATGTCGAGGATGCGCTCGCCGAGGATGCGGTCGGGCGGCCCGGCGCCTCCGAGCTCTCCCACGGCGCGCACGTCGTAGCGCCCCGGCACACCAGGGACCGGTTTGGCCGCGAAGCGAAAGCTCGTCCACGGCAGCGGCGCGAGGTGCCGGTAGAGCGAGCGGAGCGCCGTCCGGGCGGCCCGGCCGGAGCCGGGGAGGGCGTCGTCGTAGGCGGCGCAGTCGCCGGCGAGGAGCGCCGTGGCGGCGGAGTCCAGCGCCGCCCGCGCCTCGTCCGGCCGGGCCGCCCGCACGACGGGCCCGGTCGCCGGCGCCTTCACCTCGACGATCGCGGGGAGAAACGCGCCGAACACGACGAGCGCCACCACCGCGCCCGCCAAGCCAAGGCCGGCCAGGAGGAGTGCGGGACGCGGACTGCGGTGAGATCGGCTCATGACGGCTATTGTACGGTGAGCCGCGACGATCGCGCGCCGCTGCTTCCCGTCACGGCTCCCGCAGGACCCACACGCGCCAGTCGTCGTAGAACTCACGCCAGGCGACGCCCAACGCTTCCCCCAACGCCAGATCCATCCCCGCCTCCGTAGGCTCTGCGTCCGCCACCGCCTGCACGAAGGACCGCACCTTCCGGGCGCCCCAGCGGTCGAGCACGTACCCGACCAGGGACCCTCCGATCTCGTAGCCGAGGCCGACGGCCTCAGCGTCGTTGCCCGCCCAGAGATCCTCGCTCGCGAACGACTCCGGCAGCGGCCACAGCTGGTTGCCGCTCGCGACCTCCCGGCGGAGGTACGTCGTGGACCCGCCCTCCGCCGCCTGGGCGATCCCCTCGACGAGCAGGGCCGGGGCGTGGTCGCTGCCGGCGAACCAGCGCACCGTGAAGGCATGGGCCAGCTCATGCGTCATCGCCGACTCGAGTGAGTCCCCGGCATCGCGCAGCCACGGACCCATCACTCCGACGTCTTGGATGCTCCAAGGGTCGCCGGCGACCCGCAGCGCCGGATAGGCGAAGAAGACCAGGCGTACGGCGGGCTCCTCGATACCCAGTGAGTCGCGCACGTCCTCGGCGGACGCGAAGACGGTGATGACGACCGCCGGCCGCGTGCTCACACCGAGAGCCGAGAGCCGCCGCCGCGCCCGCGCGGCCGCGGCGGCGACGCTCTCGACGCGGTCGCGGGCGCGGCGGTCGCCGAGCACCACGAGGCCCGGGCGCTGCACCACGACGGGGTCGTGCAGCGCCATCAGGTAGCGCCGGCGAAGGCCGGCCGGCGTCTCGTCCGCGAGCACGGTCACGCGCTCGCCGGACGCGCGAAGCACGAGGTACCTCACCACCCCGATGCGGTCGGGCGGACCCGCCGCACCCAGTTGCCCGTAGCCACGGATCCGGTAGAGGCCGGCGGCGGGGTCGACCGGGGTCACCTCGAAGGAGAAGGCCCGCCAGGGGAGAGCAGAGAGCGCCTCGTACGTCTCGGCGAGGCTCGCGCGGGCGGCGGCGCCCGCGTCGGCGCCGCCGTCGGCGTCCTCTACCCGCAGGGCGCCCTCGAACCCCTCCCGGTCACCGGCCAGCAGCGCGGCCGCGGCGCTCGCGCAGGCGTCGCGGGCCAGTTCGAGCGTCCGCGCCTGCGCGGCCTCCGGCTCGTCTGACGCGGACTCGTGCTCGAAGCCGCATCCACCGGCCGCCAGGCAGAGCCCGGCCGCCCCGGCAAGCGCAAGGGCGAACACGGCGATGGCGATGAGACGGCGCGGCGGGCGCACCCGACCCCCGATCCGGGACGACGTGAGCTTCACCCATCCTATCGCCACGATCGCCGCCGGCCTGAAGCGGCCGCCGGCCTGCTGGCCGCTCATCTTCCCATGTACTATCGTACGCCGATGAGCTGTTCAGCGACCGGCCTCGGACCGTACCCCCAGGACGCCCGCGATACGCCGGCGGGACGCGCCTCGAGGCGCCGTGAGCGGCCTTCCCCCCGGCAGCGGCGCGGCGGTCCGTGACCCTCGTCGTCTGCCCCAATCTGGCGATCGACCGCATGCTGGCCGCCGGCGCAGTCCGCCCGGGCGAGACGACGCGCTGCCGCGAACTGCGCACGCAGGCCGGCGGCAAAGGCGGCAACGTGGCGCGCGCGATGGGAGCGCTCGGCGGCGCCGCGGTGCTTACGGGATTCGCCGCCGGCCGCGCCGGCCGTGTCATCGAGGAGCTCGCGCGCGACGAGGGCCTCGAGCTCGACGTGGCCATCACCGGCGGAGAGGCGCGCGTCTCGACCGTCGTCCTCGGGGACGACGGCTCGGTGACGCGCCTCTATGAACTCGGGCCGGAGCTCGGCCCGCTCGACGAGCGCGCGCTGGTCGACCTCGTCGGCGCACGGACCGCCGTCCTCGGCGAGTGGGCCGTCATCACGGGCGCGGCGCCACCCGGCGTGTCGCCGGGCTTCTACGGCGTCCTCGTCCGCGCCGTGCACGGCGCCGGCTACCGCGCCATGGTCGACGCGGCGGACGAGCAGCTGACCGGGGCGCTCGCCGAACGGCCGCACCTGGTCAAGGTGAACCTGGCCGAAGCCTGCTCGGCTGTCGGCCGGCCCGAGGCGCACTGCGAGGACGAGCAGCGCGCCTCGGATGCGCAGCTCGTCGCCGAGGGCCTCGAGCTCTGCTGGAGACTCATCGCGAGCGGCGCTCGCGACGCGGTCGTCACGCTCGGCGCCGCCGGCGCCGCCGCCGTGCTCGGTGGCGTCGGCCGGCACGTGCGCAGCGCGCCCGTCCGGACGGTGAGCCCCGTCGGCTCGGGCGACTGCTTCGCCGCCGGTCTGGCGCTGGCGCTCGGACGCGGCGACGGGCCCGATGCGGCGCTCCGCCTTGCGGCCGGCGCCGCCGCGGCCAATGCGACGTCCCCGTACAACGGCCACGTCGACCCGGACCTGGCGCGCGAGCTGGCGGCCGGCGCCTTCGTCGGCCCGCCGGCCACCTGAACACGGGCGCCTGACACCGGCCGGCCAAGGTCCGGCGCCGGCCGCCGGAGGGCCGGCGGCGAGGGTTTTCGCGACCGCCCGCTGGCCACCGCAACACGGAGGACCTAGACTGGACGGCGATGCGGCCCGTCCTCTTCCAGATCGGCGACTTCACCTTCTACAGCTTCGGCCTGATGGCCGCGCTGGCGCTCATCGTCCCGGGGCTCACCCTCGTGAGGCCCCTGGTGCGCCGTCGCGGCGCCCTGGCGGAGTTCGCCTACGAGCTCATCGTCGCCGCCGCCCTCGGAGGATTCATCGGCGCGCGGCTCTACTACATGGCCGAGAACTGGGCCGTCACCAGGGCGGACTTCTGGGGGGTGGCCTTCGGCGGCATCGGCTTCACCTGGTACGGCGGCCTCATCGGCGGCTTCGTGGCCGTTGTGATCTGGTCGCTGATTCGCCGGGTCCCGCTCGACATCGTCGCCAACGCCACGGCCCCCGCGGTCGCCATGGGCTACGCCATCGGCCGCGTCGGCTGCCAGCTGGCCGGCGACGGCGACTACGGCCGGCCCAGCGACCTGCCCTGGGCCATGGGCTACCCGAACGGCACGGTCCCGACCCCGCCCGGCGTCACCGTCCACCCCACGCCGATCTACGAGATCATCGCCATGGCCTTCGTCGTCTGGATCCTCTGGCGGCTCGCCACCCGCTACGACAAGTCCGGATGGTGGACGTTCGGCTGGTTCCTGATCCTCTCGGGCGTCGAGCGCTTCCTCGTCGAGTTCGTGCGTCGCAACCCGGAGTGGCTGGCGGGTCTCACGCAGCCGCAGTGGGTGAGCATCGCCAGCGTGGCGATAGGCTTCGTGCTGGTGCTGCTGTTCGCGAAGAAGCCGGCGGTGCGGCTGAGCTAGTCGGCAGGCGCCGGCGAGACACCCTCGACGAAGTCGGCGTCGGCGGCGAAGTCCCAGCCCACGCCCCCGTCTTTGGAGATCAGCACCATGCGGTGGCGGTACCGGTTGACCGTGCGCTGGTTCGGCGGGTAGTCGCGTGGGCTGAAGTAGCTGAGCGACAGGTAGAGCCGGCCGAGACGGTCGACCGTGAGCTTCTGATGGTAGTTCGCGTACCCGGCTCGGTCGCTGCAGCAGACGAGACGCTCGGCGTCGCTCCACACCCCCTCGGGAGAGCGTCGTTGGACGCACAGGGCGTCGTAGGCTGCGCCGTCGTGATCGGGATCCACCCCGCGCCTCCCTTGACGGAACACGATCACCAGGCTGTCGTCGGGGAGGCAAGCGAGTGAGAGATACGTCTGACGCGCCATGCCGGGCGGATCCATGTCGTCGGCCACGTAGCCTCCCGCAAGCACCTGCTCGGGTGGCGTCCAGGCGCCGGCGTGGAGCGGCGTCACGCTGCGCGAGTACAGGAACGCGGCGTTGTGGGCGCCGGTCAGCACGTGGAGATAGCCCACGCCGTCGCGGGCGATCCCGGGGGTGACGTGGTTGTCGTTGCGGCGTTGCGCGAAGGCCACCAGCTTGCGCCGGACGATCCTCCGGGAGGCATGGTCGAAGGCGGCGACGTACGTCGGCGTGCCGTACTGGCCGTTACGCGCCCGTTCCGGCCACACGAGAAAGGAGGTGGCGGAAGTCGAGACGGCGAACGAGGCTCCGCCCGCTCCGTACGTCTGACCGATGTACCGCTTGCTGACCAGCCTCGGAGTCGGCAGCACGAGCCGGCCGCGCCTGAAGCGTGGCTTGGTGACGTACAGCCAGTTCCGGGAGCAGTACTTGCCCGGCCAGTCGGAGATCGGTCGCCAGACGGCAACCAGCGGGGGTCTGGACGTCACGTTGTGGCCGGAGTACTGCTCGAGCGCCGCGGTGCCGCCGTCGCGCCCGTCGAAGAGCGCGCGCCTGCCTCCGTACGGGAGCTTGACGACGCGCCAGCTGCGGCAACCGTCGAGCGAGTAGAGCAGCACGTTGTGATACCAGCCCCCTCGCAGCCGGATCTCGAGAAGCGTGTACGCACGGCCTCGCGCGTCGACTTCGATGCGCTCGCTCACGTATCCGCCGGCGTTCACTGTGTTCGTGAACTTCGGGAACGCGCGGCGCACCGCCTTCAGCATGGATGCGCTGACCCATCCGCCCTGGTCGCCGAGCCTGATCGCGGACTGCGTGACGTGCTGCGACGAGGTTCGGCTGCGGATGAACGGGCGATTGGCGACGTCGAACGACGGGATGTTGAGCGGATAGGCGGGTGAGTAGCCGAACTGCTCGAGCAGCGTCCCCTGTGTGTCGATACGGAGAGGCAGCTCAAGAGCCCCGGCCACCGCAGGCGTCCAAGCCGCCGCCACGGCGGCGAACGCGGCTGCGACCACAAGCCCGCGGATGGTGGTGCTGCGCCTCATGCCCCCCCGTTGCTCGCGTGCGCCGTCTCCGCAGTCTGTCAGCCGGCGACGGCGTGCGTCAAGCGGGGCCGTCGAGACGCCGGCGGCTCAAACGGCGCACGCCTGACAGGGCACGAGCAGCACGGGACACGGCGCCGTGTCGAGCAGTTCCCGCACCACGGCGCCACGACCGGCGGCGAACGAACCGTTCCACGAAAGGACGATGAGCTCGGCGTCCAGGGCCCTCGCCTCCTCGGCGATGACCCGCGCCGGCTCGCCGACGCGAACGGCCACACGGTGCCGGCCGCCCTCGGGGCAGGCGGAGAAGCGCATCGTGAACTCGTCCTGCCAGGCGGCCCACTCGTACTGCTCCTGGTCCATCATCCGCGGTGCAGGCAGGCTGCCGCGTTCCGCCGGCGTGTCCTTGGTCGCCACATGCAGCATCACGAGCTCGCGCCCGCGCCTGCAGAAGGCGTCGTCGGCGACCTTCATCGAAGCGGAAGCGGATGGGCTGCCTTCGAGCGGGACGAGGATGCGCCGCAGGCTTTCGACGGAGCGCATACCGGGCCGCACCAGCAGCAGGGGAGCCACGGCAGACGCGAGGATCGCCTCCGCGACGTGACCCAATCCGGGCACGACGGCCGCGCCGGCCGGCGACCGCAAGCCGACGGCGAAGGCGTCGATGCCGCCGCGACCGGCGAGAGCGCACAGCGCCGAGACCGGATCGCCGTCGAGTTCTGTGAGCTCGATGTCATCGAGCCCGGCTTCACCGAGGGGGGCGTCGCCGGTCATGCGGATGTGCACGGCGCTGACGCCCCAACCGGCGGCCACCGCGAAGGCTCGCGCCGCACTGATGAGATCGGCGTCCGCGCCGGCGTCGGCGACGGCGACGAGGAGCGTCACGGCACTGCCTCCTGACGTGTCCTTGCCCCGCTCGACGAGCTCATTCCGGGATCGCTCGCCAAGCCTGTCCGTCCAGGCGGCTCAGGCGATGCTCGCCGGGCCGGAACTCTCGTTCCTCGCCGTCGAGCAACAGCGTGAGCGGCGCCTTCTCGATGTGTATACCCACCTCGTCACCACCCTTGCGCCGGCGCAGGTCGAAGCGCACGCGCGAACCGCGAAACCGGAGCGGGAGCCGCACGCGCTTCCACGCCTTAGGCAGATGCGGGTCGAGCTGCAGGGCCTCTCCGTGGCGCATGAGACCGCAGAAGCCCATCACGGCCGCCTGCCACAGGCCGCCCATCGTGGCCATGTGCAGCCCGGCGGCGGCGTTGCCCATGTTGTCGGCAAGGTCGATGGCCGCAGCCATCTTGAAGTACTCGGTCGCCTCGGGCACGTCGCCCAGCCGCGCGGCGACGGCGGCGTGGATTCCGGGGCTCAGCGAGCTGCCGTGACAGGTGATCGGCTCGTAGTAGTCGTAGTTGGCGCGAGTCGTGCGGTCGTCGATCTCGTCGGCGAGTACGTGACAGAGCATGACGACGTCGGCTTGCTTGACGACCTTGCTCACCAGCGTGACGTCGCGGCCCAGCAGCAGGTCGGCGGCCATCGGCCTCGGGCGGAGCTTCTCGAGCGGCACCTCGGCCATGTCGTAGAAGCCGGCGAACTGCTCGTAGAGCAGCGTCTCCGGGTCGTACCCATCCGCGAGCCCGTCTATCACGCGGCGCCACCCGAACAGCTCCGTGACGGTCAGCCCGAGACGTTCCTTGAGCTCTTCCGCGTACCCGGAGTCGACCTTCTCCAGCCAGGCCACGGACTCGAGCGCGTGCCGGATGTTCCAGCGCGCCAGCACGTTGGTGTAGGCGTTGTCGTCGACGCCCTCGTGGTACTCGTCGGGGCCCACGACGACCTGGATGTGATGCCGCCCGTCGTCGCCGAGCGCGGCGCGCGAGACCCAGGAGCGCGCCGTCTCGAGCATCATCTCGACGCCCATGCGCGCCATGAAGGCGTCGTCCCCCGTC
>CAYTRM010000041.1:0-12601 GCA_964440225.1 uncultured Thermoleophilia bacterium
CGCCCACAACCTCAGCGACGACGCGCTCTTCGGCCGCATCGCGCTGATGACCGAGGGCGTCGAGCAGCCCGTCGTCGGCTTCTACTGCAAGGAGTGCGCCGGCGCCGCCATAGGCCTCAGCGGCCAGCGGCGCGACCGTTACCCCGAGAGCGTGCGCCTCATCGAGCTGCCCTGCCTCGGGCGGGTGAGCGCCCTGCACATCGTGGAGGCGGCCCGCCTGGGCGCCGCCGGCGTCTTTCTCGCCGGCTGTGCCGAGGGCCGCTGCCAGTACCGCAGCGGCGACACGAGCGCGCTCGAACAGATGCGGATCGCGGAGGAGGTGCTGGCCGAGGGCGGCGTTCCCTTGCCGCTCGAGCTGTGGCACCTGTGCGCCGTCGACCGCAGGAGCGTCGGCCGGCGCATCCGCCTGTTCCACGCGAAGGCGGTCGGCGACGCCCTCTCCGCGGAGCAGGTCGAGCGCGAGATGGAGCTGATAGGCGCCGGGGCCGGCGCCCTGACGGGCGCCCCCGCCGGCCCGTGTGGAGAAGGTGACGGCCGTGACCGTAGCTGCTGACCCCCGCGCGTACCCACCGGCCGTCGTCGAGGAGTTCGCGCGGCTGGCCGAGGAGTGCCGCATCTGCTACCAGTGCGGCACCTGCACCTCGAGCTGCCCGAGCGCGCGCGATCTCTACCGCGGCCCGCGGCGGATCGTGCGGCTCATCCTCGCCGGGGAGATCGACGCCGTGCTGAAGAGCGACGACCTGTGGCGCTGCACCGAGTGCGGCGCCTGCACCGCGGTCTGCCGCATGGGCATCGACGTCGCGTCGATCCTCAGCCGGCTGCGGCGGCTCGAACGGGAACACGGCGGCGCGATCCGGTGCGCCGAGCGCACCGCCGCGAACGTCGCCGCCGATCATCTGCACAAGCGACCGCGCATCGACAACCTGCGCTTCGGCGCGGCCATGGTGACCAAGGGCCACCTCCCCAAGGACAAGATCGGCGCGATGGAGTTGGGCGTGAAGCTGGTCGGCCAGATGCTTCCACTGGGCGGGAGGCGGCCGGCGGGCGGCGCCGGCCCGGCCGCCGGCGACGTCGTGACCCTGCCGTTCTACGCCGGCTGCGCCATACCGCAGGACCACAAGCTGCACGCGCTCGTCCACGAGGCGGCCGCCGGGTTCGGCGTCCGTCTGGGCGAGACGACGGATGCCGGCTGCTGCGGCCACCCCAGCCGCGGCGCTGTGAGCAGCCTGTTCGCGCCGGATGAGCGCGTCTACACGGCGTGCCCGGCGTGCGACGCCAGCCTCGAGGAGGCCGGCGTCGAGGCGGTGCCGCTCTGGGGCGCGCTCACGGAGCGCGCGGCCCGCAGCCCTCACATCGCGCTGCGCGCGGCCGGTCCCGCCTTCGTCCCGTACGTCGGCTGCCTCGCCGACCGCGACGCGGCACTGGCCGCGCTCGGCGAGGCCGCCGAAGAGTCGGGCGCCGCAATGGTCGTCGACTACCCGACGCTGCACAGCGGCTGCTGCGGGGCGCTCGGCGGGATGTACCGCGGCGCGACCAAGGCGAGCGCGCAGCTCCTGGAGTTCGCCGCGTCACAGCAGGCGCCGGTGGTCACCACCTGCGTGCTCTGCCGCGACAACCTCCGGTCCGCGGCGCGCGAGCGCAAGTTCAGCGTCCCCGTCCACCTCTGGCCCGAGTTCTTCCGGGCCGGCGAGCACGTCCCCGAGGAGCGCCCCGATGACTGACGACACGCGAGACGACCGGCCGGGCGCCGGCATCGCCGATGACAGGTTCGCGGCGGCGCCGCGGCGCGACCCCGAGCTGGTGCGGCGCATCCTCGAGGACCCGCGCATGCACGACCACAAGGACGGCTTTCAGAGCTGCATCCAGTGCGGCATCTGCACCTCGGGCTGCCCTGCGGCGCGCTTCACCGACTACTCGCCGCGCGAGACGGCGCGCCGCGCGCTCGAAGGCGACGTGAGCCTGCTGGAAGACGACGACATCTGGTACTGCTACTACTGCTACACCTGCCAGAGTCGCTGCCCGCGCGGCAACAGCGTCGCGGTCATCAACCAGATCGTCCGTGGCATGCAGGTCGAGAGCGGACGCGGCCGCCCGCACGTCGAGATGTTCGCTGAGTGGTGCGGCAACTTCTACGACAAGGGCATGGGCGGTGACCCGCACCTCATGTTCCCGGCCGTGAAGGAAGCGTGGGGCGAGAAGTGGACCGGCTACATGGAGCGCCTGCTCGAGATCCGCGCGGAGCTCGGCCTCGGCGATCTGTACCCGCCGGACGACGTCGTGAGGGAAGTGCAGACGGTCTTCGAGGAGACCGGCTTCATGGAGCGCCTGGCCGCAGTGCGCGGCCAGGAAGCGCCGGCGAAGGAGCCGGGGGGCGGCGCAGAGTGACGCCGGCGGCGCCCGGAACGACGACGGGCGGGGCGGCCGCAAGCAGCCACCCCGCCCGTTCCGTCGGCCTGTTCTACTGCGCCGGCTGCGCCGGCGGCGGCGGCGCGAAGCCGAGGATCACGCGGATGAGACCGAGCGCCACCAGGTAGACGCCGATGACCCAGAGCACGGCCAGCGCCCCGGTCACCGGGTTCACGAAGAGGAAGATACCCGCGGCGATGGATACGATCCCGATGAGCAGGAGCCAGACGCGCATGCCTCCCGAGACCCCGCTCGCGAAGGCGCCGGCCACGTCGGTGACGCCGGTGACGATAGCCCACGCGGCGATGAGGTAGAGGAGCGCGAGGCTCGTGAGCCCCGGCCACACGAGGACCATGATCCCGACGACGACGGCCAGCAGGCCTACGATCACCGTCCACAGGCGGTGCTCCGACCTGCCGAGCAGACCGTTCACGACCTCGACGATGCCGTACGCGATCGTGAACCAGCCGAACAGAAGAATGACGCTGGCGAGGCTCATGCCCGGCCGCGCCAGAAACAGGATACCGAGAACGATCATCAGCACCCCGGTGATGATGGACAGCGCCATCCAGGCCCCTCTGCTCTTCATCCAGTCGCTCCTTGTCGTCGGCGGCGAGGGTCGCCGCTACTTGAGGCAGTCGCGCGCCTTGTACCTGATCGCCGTGATGACGCGATTGGTGTTGAGCCGTGTGATGTGCACGCCGTCGTAGAACCAGCGCGACTTGCCGTTGAACGACTGGATGCGCGTGAAGTCGAGTACCTTTACGTCGTAGTTCTCGGTGTCCTCGGCGAGACTCGAGAGGTAGTCGCGCAGCCCGTCGCGGGCGCCGCCCAAGCCGTGCTCCTTCATCACTCGGAGCACGCGCGGGTGCGTCGGCATCAGCACGAGCACGGGCCTGGTGCCGTGCTCGTTGAGCAGTTTGATCGTCTTCTCGAAGTACTCGCGCGCGCGGCCCGTCTGTTGCCGCGGCTCCTGGCGCGAGGGGCTCAGCATCTTCGCGATGTAGGCGTCGAGCGAGCGGTCGAGCGTGTACCCGGCCGCGCGGCGCGAGTCGTAGACGTTCCACCTGAGCAGCCCGAGGTTGGAATAGCGGTTGCGCTGGTAGCCGTAGAAGCGCGGCATCGCCGAGACGCTGCCGGGGAGCAGACGGCGCTGAGGGGCCAGCAGGCTGTCGGGGAAGTACCGATAGAAGCGGCGGTCCTGCAGCAGCGCCGCGTCCATGTCGCGGTCGCGGACCATGGTGGGCTGCATGCCCCAGACCCAGCGCAGCTTGGCGTTGGGCCAGCGCTTGTAGATCCAGTTGACGTATGCCCAGGCAGCCTCGGGGCGGGCGTTGCTGTGCGAGAGATTCGCGGAGCGCAGCCCCGTGCGCTTGCGCGCGAACGCCGGGTCAAAGCGCTGGCTGCGGGAGCCGCCGAAGAAGATGAGCTGCGGCGACCTGGACAGAGTGCGCTGCATGAGATTGGCCTTGTACCGCAGCTCCGTCTTCACGATGAGACGTGACGGATAGGGCGGGTAGGAAGCCGCGACCGCCGTGGGAGAGCCCGTCAATCCGGCGGGCCCCAGGACGACGGCGGCCGCGACCAGCACAACGAACAGGATCCTGGACACTACTACAGTACTGATGGCCGATCCCTCCTCCCGTACCACGTTCGGCCCGGCGGCGATGGGGAGCTCCCGAACGCGCGCCGCACAGAGTGAGTATACGACTCCTTGCGGCAGGAGCGGAACACGGACGGCGTTGCGAGACCACTCGCGACCGGGTATGTGCACCCTATGGAGCGTTCGCATCGCGACAAGGCACGAGCGCCGCTCGGCGGCAAGCCGGGCCGCAGGTCACGGCGGCTGCCTGTGCGGCCGGCTCTCGCCTTCTTCCTCCTTGCGATCGGCATGCTGACGGCGGCGGCTCCCGCGCTCGCCGTGCGCGAGGTGCGTGTGGGCACCTGGTCGTATCCCCCGCAGGTGGCCCTTGACGAGGAGAGCCGGCCTGAGGGCATCTTCATCGACATCGTCGAGGCCGTCGGCGCCCGGCACGACTGGCGGATCACGTACGTCTACGGCACCTGGGAGGACACCCTGGCGAGGCTCGGGGACGGGGCGATAGACTTGGGGCTCGGGGTCGGGCAGGTGGCGCTGCGAAAGGCCGAGTTCGACCTGAACGAGGAGCCCGTCGTCTCGGACTGGGGGCAGATCTACACGCGCGACGACGGCCAGATCGAGACGATCCTCGACCTCGAGGGCAAGACCGTCGTCGGCTGGAGAGACGACCGGACCTACCGGTCTCTCCAGCTCCTCGCGCGCAGGTTCGGGGTGAGCGCCCGCTACCTCGCCACGAACTCCATCGACGACAACTTCGCGATGGTACGCGACGGCAGGGCCGACGCCGTCGTCGACCTGCGCATCCCCGGGCGGATCTACCAGAAGAAGTACGGCCTCGTCGCCAGCCCGCTCATGTTCAGCCCCATCACCTTCGGCTTCGCGACCGCCAAGGGCAAGAACAACGACCTGCTGGCCCAGATCGACGCCTTCATCCACGAGGGCAAGGACGATCCCGAATCAGAGTACAACCGGATCATGGACCGCTGGCTCGGGACGGCGCCCACGGTGCGCTCGCAGATCCCCCGCTACGTCGTCGCGATCATCGGCGGAGCGGCGGGCGTGGCGATCCTCTTCGTCGCGATGAGCCTGCTGCTCAAGCACCAGGTCGACCGGAGGACTGAAGCTCTGCGCAGCGAGCGCGACATGGTGAAGCGGCTGCTCGAGACCAGCCCCGTCGGCATCGCCTTCGCGGCGGCCGACGGGCGTGTGACGCTGACGAACGCGCGCGCCGAGGACCTCCTCGGCGCGCGCTGCGATCCGGAGCAGACCGGCGATACGGACCCCGAACGGCACGCGACGGACGCCGAGGGCGCCCCTGCGTTCGCGGCCCTGCAAGCGCCGGTCGCCGAGGTGCTCGCGGCGCGGCAGCCGGTGCGAGGCGTCATGCTCGAAGTGGACTGCGCGGACGGCCGTCACGTGCTCCTTTCGGTGGACGGCGCGCCGATGCTCTCCGAACGCGGTGAGCTGAGCGGCGCCCTCATGGCCTTCGACGACGTGACCGAGCGCGAGCGCGCCCGTGAGGAGCTCGAGAGGCACCGCGAGCACCTCGAGGAACTCGTCCAGCAGCGCACACAGGCGCTCGAGGCCGCCAACGAGCAGCTCGAGTCGTTCAGCTACTCAGTCTCTCACGACCTGCGCGCGCCGCTCCGCGCCCTCGACGGCTTCAGCCTCGCGCTGCTCGAGGACGCCGGCGAGCAGCTCGACGACGACGGCCGCCGGCATCTCGCCCGCATCCGCCGCGCGAGTCAGCACATGGCGGAGCTCATCGACGCACTCCTGCTCCTGTCGCGCACCGAACGCGCCGACGTCGAACTCTCCGACGTCTCGCTCTCGGCGATCGCCGAGCGCGTCGTCGCCGGGCTTGAGGACGGGGAGCGGCGCGTGGAGTGGCGCCTGCGGACCGGCCTGAGCGCCCGCACAGACGCCTCCCTTGCCGAGGTCGTCCTCGAGAACCTCCTCGGCAACGCCTGGAAGTTCAGCGCCGACCGCTCGCCGGCGCACATCGAGTTCGGCGCGCAGGATGGCGATGGGGAGCGCGTCTACTACGTGCGCGACGACGGCGTCGGCTTCGACCCCATCTACGCCGACAAGCTCTTCCAGCCCTTCGAGCGTCTGCACGCGACCGAGCGCTTCGAGGGAACCGGCATCGGCCTTGCCACCGTCCGCCGGGCGCTCACCCGGCTCGGCGGGCGCTGCTGGGCCGAGGGAACGCCGGATGAGGGAGCGACCTTCTTCTTCACGCTGTGACGCAGACCATGGCCCCGGCGAGATAGTCTAGGCGCGTCTTCCGGCAGTGGAGGTACTGTGGCACGCGAACGACCCCGCTCGGCGGCGCGACTGTGGCGCGAGGCCGCCGCCCTCCTGAACGCCGTCCTCGCCCACGAACTGCCCAAGCTCGCGGCGGCGCTGACCTACTTCACCGTTCTCTCACTGCTGCCGGCGCTCCTCGTCGTGGCGGCCCTCCTGGGCGTCGTCGGCCTGTCCACGGATGCGCTGGAGGCCCTGCTCGATTCCGTCGGCGACCTGGGGGCGCGCTGGGCTGCGGACTTCATCTCGGATGCGCTGGCAAGCGTGCTCGGCTCGCAGAGCTCCGGCCTGGCCCTCGTCGTGGGTGCGGCAACGTCGCTCTGGGCCGCGTCGGCGTACGTGGGCGCCTTCATGTGGGCGTCCGACACCATCTATCAGACGACCGAGCGCCGCCCCTACTGGCGCATCCTCCCCGTGCGCCTGGCCCTCGCGCTTCTGCTGCTCGGCCTCCTCACCCTTGCCGCGGCCATGGTCGCTCTCGTCGGTCCGTTCGGCCGCTGGGCGGCGGACCTCACCGGGATCGGCACCTACGGCCTGGATCTGTGGTCGTGGGTCAAGTGGCCGCTGCTGTTCGGTCTCGGCCTGCTCATGTTCGGTCTGCTGTACCGGTACGCACCCGGACGACGGCAGCCCGCCTTCTGGCGGCTCCTTCCCGGCGCGGCCGTCGGAGTGAGTCTCTGGGTCGCGGCGTCGGCCGGCTTCAGCGTCTACCTCGCTCACTTCGCATCGTACAACCGCGTCTACGGCACGCTCGGCGCCGGCGTCGCCTTTCTCGTCTGGGCCTGGGTGCTCAACCTGGCCGTACTCGTCGGCGTCGAGGTGAACCGCACCCTCGAGCCTCGGCCCGCACGTGAGGCGCCGCAAGGCGACGTATAATCAAAGGCCAACGCCAACCTACCCCCAGCGGTGACCCGATGCCCGAACCAAGCGCCCTCCAGCAGGAACTCCGCCGCCTCGCCGCCGAGCGCGACGCCGTGATCCTCGCCCACAACTACCAGCGCCCCGAGGTACAGGACGCCGCCGACCACACCGGCGACTCCCTCGAGCTGGCGCGGATCGGCGCGAAGGATCCACACAGCGTGATCCTCTTCGCCGGCGTGCACTTCATGGCCGAGACCTCGGTGATCCTCTCGCCCGAGAAGACGGTGCTGATGCCGGACAAGCACGCCGGCTGCCCGATGGCCGACATGGTCACCGTCGCCGGGCTGCGCAAGCTCAAGGCCGAGCACCCCGACGCCGTCGTCGTGGCCTACGCGAACACCTCGGCCGACATCAAGGCCGAGACCGACGTGTGCTGCACGAGCGCCAACGCCGTGCAGATCGTCGAGCGCTTCCCGAAGGACCAGAAGATCATCTTCGTGCCCGACAGGAACCTCGGCGACTACGTCGCCCGCCAGACGGGCCGCGAGGAGACGATCATCCTGTGGCAAGGCTGGTGCCACGTGCACGACGACTTCCGCGCGGCCGAGATCGGCGAGATCATGGTGGCGAACCCAGGGTCGGTGCTCATGGCGCACCCCGAGAGCCGCCGCGAGGTGCTCGACATCGCCGATGTCGTCGCGAGCACCTCGGGCATGCTGCGGTATCCGGCCGGGAGCGACGCGACGACGTTCGTCGTCGCCACCGAGACCGGCCTCCTGCACCGCCTCGGGCAGCTGTACCCGAAGCGCCGCTTCCTGCCCGCTTCGGGCAAGGCGATCTGCCCGAACATGAAGAAGATCACGCTCGAGAAGTGCGTCGCCACCCTCGGAGAGGAGTGGGACGACGTGCTCGAGCACGTGGTCACGGTGCCGGAGCCCATCCGCGTCAAGGCGCTACGCGCCGTCGAGCGGATGGTCGAGTAGGCCGCGTGCCGGCCGTCGTTGTCCACGTGCCGGCGGTCCTGTCGTCGCCGGAGCCCGCACGCGACATCGCCTGCGAGGCCGCCACCGTAGGCGAGGCGCTGCTCGCGGTCGCGGCGCGAGCGCCGCAGTACGAGCAGCGCATCTTCTACGGCGACCGTCTGCTCGTGACGGTCGCCGTCAACGGACGGCACCTGCCGCACGCCGACGTCGAGCGAACACTGCTGGCCGCCGGCGACCGGGTGGACCTGCTGCCGCCGGTCGCCGGCGGCTGACGAGCGGGAGCGCACCACCGCGCCCGGCCGGCTCACCGACGCGACCGGTGCGCGCCCGGTGCGTGAGCCGGAGCGCGAGGGGGTACGCTCCGACGCACAGCGCATCGCCGCCCCACGGCGGCGCACGACCAGCGGAGGATCCCGATGAGCCTGCTCGGCAACCGTGAAGACCGCACCATGCTGATGATGGCCGGCATGCGCGTCATGATGGGCGCCATCTTCCTGGCCGTCTGGGCCGACAACCTCATCAAGGGCTTCTACACGCCCGACGGCTGGGCCGACTTCGTCCAGAACTACGCCGACACGACGAAGGTGGGCCTGTACGCCGACCTCCTCAACGACGTGCTGATCCCCAACGCGGCGCTGTTCGCCTACGGTCAGCTCGTGATCGAGCTCGTGGTCTTCGGCGTCTTCCTCGTGATCGGCGCCTTCACCCCGGTCTCCGGCCTGCTGGCCGCCGGCTTCCAGCTCAACCTGCTCGTCGCCACGTCCGGGACGGACGAGTGGCCGGGCACGTACATCATCATGTTCGTGCTGCTCGTCGCCATCGCGCTCTCGCAGTCGGGCCGCACGCTGGGAGTCGACGCGCGCCTGGCGCGACGGAAGCCGCACCCGAGGCTACCGATCTACTGATCTCCCGCGGGCCGCAACGAGGCCCCGGGCTCAGGGCCTGAAGCCAAGGAGCCCGAGCCGCAGCAGGCACCAGGAGATGTCGCGCACCGCCAGGGCCGAACCGCGCCACGTACCCCCGATCTTGGAGTCACCGGCGCGCGGCCGGTACCGCAGGTTGCGGATGGCGATGCGCGCGCCGATGAGGCGCGCCTTGACCGCCATCTCGGTCGGGAAGGCGAAGGCGCGCTCCTCGAGCCGCAGCCGCTCCAGGACATCGAGCCGCACGGCGCGGAACGGCCCGTCGTCGCTGAGCCGCAGGCCGAAGAACAGCCACAGGTTGAGCGCCAGCCAGTCGTTGCCCAGCCGCTGATGCAGCGGCATGCGGCCGGACGCGGCGCCGTGGACGGCGCGCCGGCGCGAGCCGATCACGAGGTCGACGACGCCGGCGAGCACCGGCTCCGCCAGACGGCGCACTTGCGCGGGATCGTCGGTCCCGTCGGCCTCCATGAAGACGACGGCGCGGGCGCCTGCGGCCGCGGCCGCACGGGCGCCCGTCAGACACGGGTAGCCGTAGCCGCGCCGCGGCTCCTCGAGAACGGTGGCGCCGGCCGCACGGATGAGCTCCGGGCTGCCGTCCGCCGAGCCGTTGTCCACGAACAGGGTGCGCCCGAGCAAGCCGAGCCCCCGCAGCTCGGCGAGGAGAGCCGGCAACGCCTCGGCTTCATCGAGCACCGGTACGACGATGAAGTACTCTTGTGGGGATGAAGTCCGCACGCCTGCGCGCCTACCTCGGTCTGGCCCTCGTCGCCGCGGGCCTCGTCGGGCTCGCCGTGTCCGGCGACCTGAGCGCGCACCCGGCGCGCTTCCTCTCATTCTACGGCCTCGCCGGCATCGGCTTCGCCGTGCTGGCGACGGCGGCGACGAGCCTGCCGCTGCGCGGCGCCATCGTCGCCGCCGTCGTCCTCCGCCTCATCTTCCTCCCCGGCCTGCCCACCCTCACCGACGACTACCACCGGTACATCTGGGACGGGCGGGTGCAGGCGGCCGGCATCAACCCGTACCGGTACGCCCCGCCGGACCCCCGTCTGGACGCCGTGCCCTACGCGCAGCGCGACAGCATCAACCACCCGTCCCTGTGCACCATCTACCCGCCGCTCACCCAGGCCGTCTTCCTCGGCGTCGCCGCGGCGACCAAGGTGGCGGGGCTGGGCGAAGCCGGCGGCGCGGGCAGCGCCGACCCGCGCGCCGAAGTGCTCGGCTTCAAACTCGTCTTCGGCGCGTTCGACCTCGCCACCGCCGCCGCCGTCTGGTGGCTGGCCACGGGCAAGCGCCGCCGCCAGGCCACGGTGCTCTACCTTCTCTGCCCGGCGGTGATCGTGCAGACGTGGGCGTCGGCGCACGCGGAGGCGGCGGCGGTCTTCTTCTGCGTGCTCGCCGCCGCCCTGCTCGTGCGCCGCCGTGACGGCTGGGCCGGCGTCGCCATCGGCCTGGCGGCCGCCTTCAAGATCACGCCGCTCGCTCTCCTCGTCCCGGCGCTGCTGGGCGGGCGGGCTTCTCCCGCCCGCCTCCTCGCCGGCTTCGCCCCGGCGTTCGTCGTCCCCTACCTGCCCTACCTGCTCACCGGCGGCGCCTTCGGCTCGCTCTTCCAGAGTGGCACGGAGTGGACCGGTGGCGCGCTCGTCTTCTCGCTCCTCGCGAGCGTGTTCTCCAACGAGGCCGCGCGCTGGCTCTCGCTCGCCGTCTTCGCGGTGGGAGCCGTGTGGATCGCCCGGCGCCGCCCCGGCCGAAGCAGCGCCGGCGCCGCATTCGCCTGGACGCTGACCCTGCTCACCCTGTGCCTGCCGATCGTGCATTCCTGGTACTGGCTGGCGCCGCTCGCCCTTGGCCTCGCGGCGGGCGTGTGGCTGCCGGTGGTCCTCGGGCTTGTCGCTCCCATGCCCGCGGCCTTCGCGGCCACCTGGCCCGCCCACCTGCCGCCGTGGCGACAGCTCGCGGTGACGGCCCGGGCCGGGGTCTTCTTGTCCGCTCAGAGCGTAGCGGCCATACTGAGGCGATGAGATCGCCGAAGCCGCCTCAGTGAGCCACGCTGGGAACCTGCCGCTCGCGGCCGGCGACACCGCGCTCGTGGTGATGGCCCGGCCGCTCGTGCTTGGCGCCGTCAAGACGCGGCTGGCGACGGCGCTCGGTGACGATGGCGCGCTCGCCGTCTACGAGCGTCTCTTGCGCGACACCCTGGACCACGCCGAAGACGTGCCCGACGTGGCGCTCGTGCTCGCCACGCCACCCGAGGCCGGCTCGACTGCGGCTCGGCGGACCGGCTCTGCAACCGCCGAGCACCCCGGTACCGCATGCGACCCGCTGACCGATCGAGGCGAGCGCTGGTCCCGCCTCGCCCAGAGGGGCGACGGTCTGGGGGGGCGACTGGGCAACGTGTTCTCCGACCTCTTCGCCGCCGGCGCCTCCTCCGTCGTGATCGTCGGCAGCGACAGCCCGGCCCTCCCCGTCGAGTATCTGGTCCGGGCGTTCGCGCGTCTGGCTCCGGGTCGGCTCGTCCTCGGCCCGGCCGCCGACGGCGGCTACTACCTGATCGGGCTCGACCGCGAGACGTGGGCGGCGCACACGGATACCGTCTCCGGCCTGCTGGCCGCCTCCCCGATGAGCACCGGCTCGCTCCTGGGCTTCACGCTGCGCGAGGCGCAGGCCGCCGGCCTGGCGGTCGCGCAGCTCCCCCTCTGGGTCGACGTCGACGAGCCGGCCGACCTCGGCGTCATGGACCGGCTCACCGGCGACGCGCCGCTCCGCGGCGAGCCGCTCGCCGCCCTGCGTGAGATCTACCTGCACGTCACCCACCGCTGCGGCCGCGGCTGCCGCCACTGCTACGACAGGGACGCGGCGCGCGACGGCGACGAGCTCACGACCGCCGAGTGGAAGGACGTGATCGACCAGTCCGCCGCTCTCGGCGCCGGCAGCTTCGTGTTCATCGGCGGCGACCCGCTGCTGCGCGATGACTTCGTCGAGCTCCTCGACCACGTCACGGGGGCGCATGGCGGCAGGGTGCGCTTCTTCTTCAACAGCCTCGTGGACGCGAGGCTGGCGGAGGAGCTCGCCGCCGCCGGGCGAGGCCGCCTCAAGCCGCTCGTGAGCATCGACGGCCCGCGAGCGATCAATGACGAGCTCCGCGGCGAGGGCAGCTACGACGACGTGATGGCGTCGATCGCGAGTCTCGGAGCCGTAGGCCTGCTGCCGCTGGCCAACACGGTGCTCGTACGGCCGGCGCTGCCCGGCCTCTCGCAGCTCGCGCGCGAGCTGCGCGCCGCCGGGGTCACCCGGATGCACCTGATCCTGCCGCACCAGGCAGGAGGAGCCGGCGGAGAGGCGTCCGCCGGCGGCGCCTCCTCGGGCGCTGCGTGCTCCGACCCCGCTCACGGCAACCGCCTCATCCCGACCGGCGCCGAGCTGCTCGCCGCCGTCCGCGAGCTGCTCGCGACCGCCGAGGAGGTCGGCCTCGTCGTCGACAACCTGTCGAGCTGGCGCCGCCGGCTCGGGGCGCGCAACGACCT
>CAYTRM010000042.1:0-12296 GCA_964440225.1 uncultured Thermoleophilia bacterium
GCAGGGCGCCTGTCCGGACTGTGGCGGCGCCATCGAGCACGAGGGCGGGTGCGTCGTGTGTCGCACGTGCGGCTTCTCCAAGTGCGGGTAGCGCCGGCGGAGTCGGCAGACTGTCACCCGCCGTGTTTGCGCCGCATCACGCACCGCGGCTGAAGCAGTCGCGCCCTCATCGGGTAAAGTAGGCAGAGCAGACCCCGGCCGTGACCGGCGGGGAGCGCAGACGACCGACGACGGGAGGACAGCGATGAGCGAAGCCCCCAAGCCTGAGGCCGCCGGGACCGGCGGCGTCACCATCTCCGACAGCGTCGTTGCCAAGATCGCCTTCAAGGCCATCAGCGGCATCGACGGCATCAACGCGCTCGGTGGCACCAGCGCTCGCGCCCTGGCCGGGCTGCGCGGCGACAAGGGCACGCCCGGCATCTCCGTCGACCTGCACGAGGGCAGCGTCGACATCGACATCACGATGAGCATCGTCTTCGGCGCCAGCGTCCCGGCCGTCGCCGAGCAGTGCCGCAAGGCCGTCACGGAGCAGATCGAGGCGACCACCGGCCTGCCGGTGCGGGCCGTCAACGTCCTTGTGACCGACGTCGTCTTCCCGGAGGACCAGGCTGGCTCCGCCGACTGATGCGCGGCGGCCCGCCGGCCTCTCGGCGGGCGCCACCACCCGTCTCGCCGCCTTCTGCCTGCTCCTCGCCGGCGGTCTCGTGGCGATGCTGTTCGCCATGCGTCTCACAGCCGCGGCGTTCGGCTGCGACTTCTCTCCGTTCGCCTACCTGTCGTTCTCGGACGGCCCGGCCTTGCTGGCGTGGCTCCTCGGCTCGGCGCTGGTGATCATCTCCGTCCTGATCTGGCTCGTGCTCCGTCACGGTGAGGAGACGCTGTGGCTCGCCTCCGCCACGGGCGGGGCGCTCGTCCCTGCCGCCGCTCTGGAGCAGCCGGCGGCCGCGGCCGCGGCCGGCTCCCACCCCGACGTCGTCCGCGCCGAGGTCTCGCTGACCGGGCGCGGCGGGGCCCTGCGGGCCCGCGCCCACGTCCTGGCGCGACCGCTCTCGGATGTCGCGACCGTCAAGGAGGCGGTCGACCCCGCCGTACGCGCAAGGGTGCTGCGCCTCGCCGGGCGCGACGTCGACCGGGTCGACATCCGCGTGCGCGTGCTCACGGTGCCACAGCTGGGGAGGTACCTGCCGTGACGGCTCTCGCCCGGGTCGCGGCCGTCGTCGCCGGCATCGCCTGTCTGGTGCTTGCCGGCGCCATGCTGGTACGCCAGGCGTCGCTCGCCGCCGACGGCACGCTGCGGTGGCCGGAGTCCGGCTGGTGGACCGCGCTCACCGAGGAGCCGTCGTGGACCACCACCGGTGTGGCGGCGGCCGTGCTCGCCGCCGCCGCCGTCTTCCTCATCGTGCTGGCGGTGCGCCAGCTCGGCGGCGATCGGCGTACATCTGAGACCATCGCGTTCTCCGCCGACGACACCAAGGCGCGGGTGAGCGTCGCGGGCCTCGAGCGAGGGATGGCGAGCCGCTTCCAGAGCGTGGTGCCCGGCTCACGAGCCGGCAGCGTCTCGCTGCGCCGGGAGTCGTCGGGGTGGCGGGCGCGCTTCGAGGCCGCCGTCCCGCCGGATGACGTGGCCGGCGTCCGCGAGCGCGCGTTCGTGACGCTGCGCGACGACCTGCGCCGCCTCGGCGGGGTGGAGCTCGTCCGACTCGACCTCATCGTCACGTCGCTCCGCCGCGCGGCCGGCAAGCGCGCATGAGGGCAGAAGGAAGGCCTGGGAATCTCCAGGCCTTCATGAGAAGCCGCCCCGTGGGCGCCGGGGTCTGTGCTTCTCCTCGTATCGATGGATACACCTTCACTGTACCCCGCATGCGGGGATCGGCAATCGTTGCCGGCTGAGCCGCCGCCCGCGGGGTTTCGCGCGGATCTCGTCGCCGCCGACCTCGATGGGACCCTCCTCGACTCCGCGCACCGGATAACGCCGGGCATCCCCGAAGCGCTGGCGGAGCTTCGCGCCGCCGGCGTGGAGACGGTCGTGTGCACCGGCCGCATGTTCCGCAGCGCGCGGCTGGTCGCGGCCCGTCTCGGAGTCCGCGAGGGACCCATCGTGTGCTATCAGGGGGCCATGGTGGCGGAGCTGGAGTCGGGCCGGGAACTGCGCCACGTGCGCATGGACGGCGATCTGGCCGCCGAGGTCGTGCGTCACGTAGGCCACCTCGGGCTGCACCTCAACGCCTACATCGACGACCGGCTGTACGTGGAGCACGTGAACGAGTGGGCGCGCCGGTACGCCGAGCACGTCGAGGTGAGCATCCACGCGGTGCCCGACCTGGCGGCGGAGGTGGCGGCCAGGCCGCCGACGAAGCTCGTCCTTGTCGCCGCCGCCGGCGACGTCGAGCGGCTGGCGCCCGAGCTGCACGCGCGCTGGGACGGCCGCGTCTACGTGACCCGGTCGCAGGCGGAGTACCTGGAGTTCGCCGACGTCTCGGTGCGCAAGAGCGTCGCCCTCGAGTGGCTCTGCGCTCGCCTCGGTCTGCGTCGCGAGCGAGTCGTCGCGCTCGGCGACGGCATGAACGACGTCGAGATGCTGCGCTGGGCCGGGCTGGGCGTGGCGGTGGCCGAGGCCACCGCTCCGGTGCGCGCGGCCGCCGATCTCGTGGTGCCGCGCGCCGGCCTCACGGCGTTCCTCGAGGCGCTCGCACTGCAGGGGCGCGCCGGCGCCTGAAGCAGCGGAGCGCGGTCGTCTGCCCGGTGCGCGTCGTGGGGAGGCCGCGGCTCGAGGGTCGCACTACCCCACAAAATGAAGACGGCGCCTGGAGGGGAGGCGCCGTCTTCGAGGGGCCTTCGGTGCGGGTGGGTCCGCACCGGTCTTGTCCCCCTGACGGGACGCGCCTGCGCAGGTTTTGACTGTGAAGGCGCACCAAAAGGATACGCTCGCCCGAGGCTCCGGTCAAGACTCGTGGAGCCGTGCGCATGTGAAGAAATGTTGCCGGTCGGGCACGCGTCTCCCGCGGCCCTCAGCGGGCGCTCTTCGTCATCCTCAGCGTGAAGGTGAGCGGAACGTCGTCGTGGTGGCCCTTGACGCGCAGCATGCCGGCCGCGTCCTTCTCCAGGAACGCGAAGGGAAGGCCGGGCACCGTGTACGGCAGCTCGTGCAGGAAGTCGAGGCGGAACCCGCGACGGAGGAGCGGGTCGAGGATCTCGGAGAAGCCGTGCAGCCACTCGAAGGTCACCGTGTGCTCCGTCTTGGCGTGGGGATCGGCGTAGTCTTCGTCATCGTCGAAGCGCTGGGGCTCGCCGTACATGAAGTACGGGTAGCCGATGCGCAGCGAGTCGGGCGTCGCGTCGTCGGCGAGCAGGAACGCGTAGGGGTGGAACTCGGCGATGTACAGCACGCCGCCCGGCTTCAGGAAGTGCGTGACCACCTCGGCCCAGCGCTCGAGGTCGCCGAGCCAGATGAGCGCCCCCCAGCTGGTGAAGACGACGTCGTATGCGCCGGACAGCCTGTCCGGCAGGCTCTCGACGTCGCTCTGTATGAAGGTGGCGCGCGCCGAGAGGCCGGCTTCGCCGGCCAGCTCACGCGCCGTCCTCACGCCCTCGCCTGAGAAGTCGACGCCGGTGACGACGGCGCCCCGGCGCGCCCAGCTCAGCGTGTCGAGCCCGAAGTGGCACTGCAGGTGCAGGAGCGTGGTGCCCTCGCCGACCAGGGGCCCGAGCTCTTCGAGCTCGATGGGGCTGAGCGACGTGGCGCCCGCCTTGAACCCGGCCACGTCGTAGAGCTCCGAGCCGACGTGCAGGCCCACGGCCTCGTCCCAGCTGGCGAGGTTGGCCTTGAGGTAGTCGTCCAGCATCTCAGGCCTCCCCCGGGGCCGGCGCAGCCGCGTCCGCCGGCCTGCTCGCTCGCAGCGAGTAGCTGAAGGGCAGGTCGCGACGGTGGCCGCCCTTGCCGTCCGGGAGCCACCACCAGCGGTCGTCGTCCTGCACCATCCAGTCCCAGAAGGGAGCCGGGGAGCAGGCGAACTCGTGCAGGTGGTCGAGGCGGAGACCGGCGCCGGTGAGAGCGCCGGTGATCTCGGCGAAGCTGTGCGCCCAGCCGTACGAGACGAGTCCGGTCGTGTCGGCGTCGCGGTCGGCGTAGCTGCCCTCGACGGGCTCGACGGCGGGGCGGTCGGGCGCCGGCAGGATCGGGTAGGCGACGCGCACGTCGTGCTCGCCGGCGACCTCCTCGAGGCCGTAGGCGAACGGGTGGAGCTCGGCCAGGTAGAAGACGCCGCCGGGGCGGAGGTGGCCGGCGACGACGGCGGCCCAGCGGTCGAGGTCGGGGAGCCACTCGAGCGCTCCCCAGCTCACGAAGACGATGTCGAACAGGCGCCCTCCGAGGTGGGCGCCGGCATCGTAGACGTCGGAGCAGATGAACTCGGCGCGGCCGGAGAGGCCGGTGTCGCCGGCCAGACGCCGCGCCAGCTCTATCGCCTCGTCGCTGAGGTCGACGCCGACGACCTCGGCGCCCATCCGCGCCAGGCTCAGGGTGTCGAGGCCGAAGTGACACTGCAGGTGCAGCAGCGTCGTGCCCTCGTGGACCAGCGGGCCGAGCTCGGCGAGCTCCAGTGGCCACAGCGAGCTCTTGCCGGCTCTGAACCCGTCGACGTCGTAGTACGCGCTCTTCTCGTGGACCTTCGTCCAGTGGTTCCAGAGTCGCAGGTTGGCGGCTCGGGCCTCGGCGGGGAGCGGGCCGTTCCCGGCTTGCGGGTCATCCGTCATCTTGTCGCTCATCTCGATCCGTCTGCGTGGTCGTGGTGGGTCCGGGGGCGACCGCCGGAGGCAAGGCGCGCACGAGCGACGGCCGCCCGCGACGGCGGCAGGAGAGTACCACGCCGCGGGGCGGAGCCTCAACGACGCCGCCGCGGTCCACCCCGTCAGTCGGGCGTCCGGTACGCCACGCCGCGCACGAGGCCGATGGTCTCGCCGTTCTCGCCGGCGGTGGTCGAGTCGCTGATGGAGAACACCTCTGTGGCGCCCTCGCCGCTGAGAAACGCGGTGACCTGCGTGTCGAGATCCTGGAGCTCTCTGACGGTCGCGAAGATCTTGATCGGCGTCGCGAACGTTTTGACCTTGATCATGATTCTCCCTTCTCCGGCGGCCTGGTGACTGCCGGTCACCGTCTCTTTCCCGCCTGCCGCCGGCCGTAACGCCGGCGTCGGCCGGACGGGCCGGCCGGTGATTGGACGCCATGGCCGCCCGCGCCGGAGGAATTTGTGCTTAGCGAGCATCACAAACCTTGGCGGACCATCGGCGCTGCGATAGAGTCCACGATGTGGAGACCTCGTACGACAAAGATGGCGTCTACCTCGGCCGTCTTGCCGACGTCTTCGGCGACCCCACCCGGCGGGGCATCTACCGTCGCCTTCGCGAGTGTGACGACCCGCAGTCCGCGAGCGAGGTCGCGGGCGTCTTCGGGCTGCACCGCACGGTCGCCCGCGCCCACCTCGAGAAACTCACGGAGATGGGCCTCGTCGAGACGGCGTCCCGCCGGCGCGCCGGAGGCGGGCGCCCCGCCAAGACGTACGCGCTGACGGAGGCACGGCTCGAGGTCATGCTGCCGCCGCGCCGGTACGAGCGGCTCGCGCGCCTGCTCCTCCGCCTTGTCGACTCATCGCTCGACACCGAGGCCGCCACCGCCGCGGCGGTGGCCTTCGGCCTCGCCTACGGTGAGGAGACCGCGGCCGGGATCGCCGGCGACGGCGTGCAGTCGCCGGTCAGGCTGTCCCCGGGCGCCGTCCTGGAGTGGATGGACGCGGCAGGGTACGGCGCGGAACTGGGCGCCGACTCGGGAGACGCGACCGTGCTCGAGGTCCACAACTGCGTGTACCGGGAGCTCGCGCACGAGTATCCCGGCATCGTCTGCGGCTTCGACAAGGGCATGCTCTGCGGCATGCTCGGCGTCGACCCCTCCGCTCACCGGCAGACGCACGCCCTCAGCGAGGGCGACGACTTCTGCCGGCACGAGTTCAGGCTGTAGGCGCCGACTCCCGCTCGTCCGCGTCCTCGGAGGCGCGCCCCGTGAACCCGTCCATCGCCCCGTTGACGCCGAAGAAGTCGGCGAGGCGGTCGAAGGCCCACACCGGCAGCAGGCGCATGGCCGGCAGCGTGCGGACCATGAACGGCATCTCCAGCACGGGGCGGTCGCGCTGGACCGCGTCCAGGATGGCTCCCGCCACGGCGTCCTCCTCGAGGATCGGCAGGAGCAGCGGGAAGCGCGTCTTGACGCCGGCGAACATGCCGGTGTCGACGTAGAAGGGGCAGACGACGGTGGTGCGCACGCCGGGGGCGCTGCGTCGTAGTTCCTGTCGCAGCGCCTCGTTGAAGCCCACGGCGGCGAACTTGCTGGCCGCGTAGTCGGTCTCTCGCGGTGAGCCGATGAGGCCGGCGGCGGAGGCCACGGTCACGATGTGGCCGCTCCCGCGGGCCGCCATCGCCGGCAGGAACGCCCTCGTCGTCCAGTACAGGGCCAGCGTGTTGACGGCGAAGGTGCGCTCGATGCCGTCGTCGGACAGTTCGAGGAGCGGCCGCCCGTTGACGATGCCGGCGTTGTTGACGAGGACGTCGACGTCTCCGGCGGCAGCGCGTACCTCCGCGGCGCGCGCGTAGACCTGCTCGCGGTCGCTCACGTCGCAGAGGAACGCGTGCGCGCCGCCGGCGCCCCGGGCGGCCGCCTCGGCGGCCGCCGCTTCGGCGCCGGCGGCGTCGAGGTCC
The DNA here is from genome assembly GCA_964440225.1 of uncultured Thermoleophilia bacterium. Classification (GTDB taxonomy): domain Bacteria; phylum Actinomycetota; class Thermoleophilia; order UBA2241; family UBA2241; genus CAIXSE01. The sequence goes on from CAYTRM010000042.1 coordinate 6,745, forward strand.
CAGATCGTGACGGTGGCGCCGAGGGCCGCGCAGCGCAGCGCGAGCAGCCGCCCGATGCCGGACGCGCCGCCTGTGACGAGCACGTGCTTGTTGTGGATCGCTGTCACGGGGCTCCTCCTCGAGCGTCTGTCTGAAAGGCCGTCTACTTGATGCCGGGCACGTGCTTGAGCAGCCGCACGGCGGCCGTCATGACCGCCGCATACCGGCCGTGGTCCAGGAAGGGCGGCGTGCCGATGCTCAGCAGCCGCTCCACCGCGACCGTCTGCGTCTGCGCGTACTTCACCATGCCGTGGCGCCCGTGCCGGCGCCCCAGCCCGGACTGCTTCCAGCCGCCCATGGGCGCCGCCGACGCCCACGTTGCGGCATACGCTTCGTTGACGTTCACCGCCCCGGTCTCGAGGCGGGCGGCGATCGCGCGGCCGGCGCTCACGTCGCGCGTCCAGACGCTGGCGTTGAGGCCGTACGGGCTGTCGTTGGCGCGCGCGACCATCTCGTCGATCGAGCCGCAGCGGTAGACGGCCGCGACGGGGCCGAAGGTCTCGTCGCGGTACAGGTCCATGCCCTCGGCCACGCCGGTCAGGAGCGTCGGCTCGTAGAAGTAGGGGCCGAGATCGGGGCGGGCTCTGCCGCCCGCCAGGACCTCGGCGCCGTGGGAGACGGCGTCGTCGACGTGCCCCGCGACCTTGGCGAGCTGTCCGGCGCTCGACAGCGAGCCCACGTCGTCGGCGAACGTGAGGCTCGCGCCGAGCCTGACCGCTCCGAGGGCCTCGGCAAGGCGTGGCACGAAGGCGTCGTAGATCGCGTCGTGGACGTAGACGCGCTCGATGGAGATGCACAGCTGACCGCTGTTGGAGGTGATCCCCTGGACCGCGCCGGGCACGGCGCGCCACAGCGGCGCGTCGGGCAGCACCAGGAGGGCGTTCTTGCCGCCCAGCTCCATGGCACAGCTCTTCAGCCGCTCACCGCACTGCCCCGCGACGCGTCTGCCGGTAGCGGTGGAGCCGGTGAACATGAGGTAGTCGGCGCCGTCGATGAGTGGCTCGCCGAGCTCGGCGCCGCGTCCGGTGACCACCTGGAGGAGGCCGGCGGGCAGTCCCGCCTCCTCCAGCAGTCCGGCGGCCCAGAGGGCCGTGAACGGGGTCTGCGCGTCCGGTTTGAGGACGACCCCGTTGCCGGCGAGCAGCGCCGGGAGGGCGTCGCCGATGGCCAGGGTGAAGGGGTAGTTCCAGGGGGCGATGATGCCGATGACTCCGCGCGGCCGGTGGTGCACGCGAGCCTGCGTGAGCACCGGCAGCGCGCCTTGCCGGCGCTGCTCCCTGAGAAAGCCCGGCCCGGCGTGGGCGTAGTAGCGCGCCTGGATGGCGACGTCGAGGACCTCCTCGAAGGCGTGGATGCGCGCCTTGCCGCTCTCGAGCTGGATCAGGTCGAGGATCTCCCGGGCATTGGCGATCACGAGATCGTGATAGCGCAGGAGCACGGCGGCCCGCTCCGCGATCGGCCGCTCCGCCCACGCCGCCTGGGCTTCTCGCGCGGCGGCGCACGCGGCGGCGACGTCGGCCGGCGTGCCTTGCGGCACCTCGCCGAGCGTCTCGCCGGTGAACGGCGCCTCGACCGTGGTCCTCGTCCCGGGGTCGCGGACGGCGGTCCGCGCCGCGAGGCGCGCAAGCATCGCCGCGTTGACTCGTGGCGTCCACTGCCGTTCGTCGTCGCGTTGCGTCGTCTCGACGGTCGCCGGCGCCGCGTCGGGCGCCGGCATCGCGTTGGTCATCGTCTCCCCCTCGGTTGGACGCTGAGGTCGGTGGCCGGATCCTGCGTCGCGCGCCCGGCGTCGTGCCGGTGCCCGTCGGCGCGCTCGATGAGCTGCTGCAGCGTCACTCGTTCGTCGCCGTCCCACTCGGCGGCGCCGCCGCTGACGGCGAGGCGGAACGAGTGCGCGCTCGAAGTGTTGAGCGCCGCCAGGCGCCGCTCCAGGCGACGCAGGAGGTCGCCGGTGATCCCCGGTCCGTCGTCGGCGAGGATGACGAACTCGTCGCCGCCGACGCGGCCGGTCACGTCCGACTCGCGCGTAGCGCCGCGGATGGCGCCGGCCACGGAGCGCAGGGCCTTGTCGCCCTCGCTGTGGCCGAAGCGGTCGTTGATGTCCTTGAGGCCCTCAACGTCGACGTAGACGACTCCGAGGCCCGTGCCGCGGCGGCGCACGCTGCGCATGAGGTACTCTCCGACGGCCAGGAGTCCGCGCCGGTTGTACAGGCCGGTCAGGTCGTCCGTCAGCGAGAGCATGCGCAGCTGTTCCTCTCGCTGGCGCAGGGCGTGCTCCGTCTTCTTCTGGGCGGTGATGTCGATGATGTAGCCCTCGTAGGCGGTCACCTCTCCGTCCGGCCCTCGGACCGCGTGGGTGAAGTCGCGGATCCAGCGCGTGGCGCCGGCCGCGTCCGTCAGGCGGTACTCCTGCGTCCACCCGTCGAGTCCGGTTCGCGACTTGTCATTGCCGTCCTCCACGACCCAGGCGTAGTCGGCGGGTTCGATGAGGCTCGAGTAGGTGCGGCGGCCACTCGTGAACTCCTCGGCGCTGAAGCCGAACTCGGAGATGTTCGGCGACACGTACTCGACGGTGCCGTCGTCGTCGATGCCCCAGCGAAAGGTGATCACCGGCCCGGACACCAGCAGGTCGCGCTCGCGCTGGAGGTCGGCTTCGGCCTGCCGCCGCCGGGCGATCTCCGCCTTGAGGCTCTGCTCGCGCTCGTCCAGCAGCGCGACCATGGAGTTGAACGCCTCGGAGAACTCGCCCATGAAGTCGATGCGCTGGCTGTAGTCACCGTGGGCGATCGCCTGCGTCTGCCTGGTGAGCCGGCTGAGGCGCTCGTGCATCTCGAGGAGCGGAGCCGCCATGAGGTTGTCCGGCGAAGGCCGCCACGCCGAGAGCTCTCCGGCGGCCAGCGGTACCACGAGCGTCGCGATCTCCTCTATCTGACACAGCAACCGGTTGACGGTGCGCACCAGCGGCTGCGCGTCCGGCGGGCAGGCGGCCTCAGGCACGCTGTGGACCCCCCGAGCCTCGAGAAGGTCGGTGAGCGCCCCCTGGATGGCGGTGAGGCATGAGGGGAGGTCCAGGCGCTCAGCGCCGCCGGCCCCTTGTTGGAGTGTGTCGTGGTGCATCGGATTCCCGTCTCCCGGATCCCGTGCAGCGCAGTCTATACCAGCGCGGCGGCGCGCGAGGGTATGCTCTCCGTGGTGGCGAAGAAGTCCGGGAAGCCGGCGGTCGCATCCGGCCGCAGCCACAAGGAGGCGGGCGTGACGCGCAGATGGACGGTGGTCGTGTCGGCGGCGGTCCTCGCCGCGGCCGCAGCCACCCTCGGCGGCTGCGGGGCAGGTCTTGGTTCCGAAGCGACGCCGTCCGCGCGGCCTTCGGCCGCGTCCACGGCGTCGCCCGCCCCCGGCTCTCCTGCTCCGTCCGCGAGCCCCGCTCCGTCCGCGAGCCCCGTCCCGTCGCTCGCTCCGTCACCTGACGGGACGCCGGTCCCGCAGACGACGGGCGCGCCCGACCCGGAGGCTCTGGCGGCGGCGATCCGCCGTGTGGAGGCGGCGGCGCGGGTGAGGCTGGCGCTTCCGCAGTTCGACCAGCTCGCCGCCGGCATGGTCGCGCGAAGCGGCGTGCCTGGAGCCGCCGTCGCCGTCGTCGCCGGCGACAGGGCGGTGTACGTGCGCTGCTTCGGCCTGCGCGCCGCCGGCCGCCCCGAGGCGGTCGACAAGGACACGCTGTTCCCGCTCGGCCCGGTGTCGCAGACGTACACCGCCACCATGCTGGCGGCGCTGTCGGGTGAGGGCGAGGTGGGCTGGGACGAGCCGGTGCGGCGCGCCTGGCCGGGGTTCCGGCTCAAGGACCCGTGGGCGAGTCGGGAGGCGACCTTTCGCGATCTCATGGCCCAGCGCACCGGGCTGCCCGCCGGCGCCGGCTCCGAGCTCCTCGACTTCGGCTACCGGCGCGACGAGATCCTGCGCCGGCTGAGGTACCTGCGGCCGGCCGCAGGGTTCCGCACAGCGTACGCCCCTCAGGACGCGGCCGTCACCGCCGCGGCCGTCGCCGCGGAGAAGGCGACCGGGCTGCCGTGGGTGACCCTGGTGCGCACGCGTGTGCTCGAGCCGCTCGGCGTCACGACGACCGCGCTCACCTACCGCGAGTTCATGACGGCGACGAACCGGGCGACGCCGCACCGCACCCTGTACGGCTCCCTGCAGCCGCAGCGGCCGGCGGAAGGAGCCGTCTTCGCGCCGGCGCGCGGCGTCGGCGCCAGCGTCGCCGAGCTGGTCCCCTACGTGCGCATGCTGCTGAACGAGGGCGCGCTCGCCGGCGTGCGCGTCGCGCCCGTGGCCGCTCTCGCCGAGACGCTCGCCCCGGCGACCGTCGTCCCCGCGGGCGACGAGGGGCCGGAGACGTTCGCGCTGGGCTGGCGCACGTTCGCCGACGACGGCCGCCTCGTCGCGCAGGCCGAGGGCGACGTGGAGCGCGGCTCGGCCGCCCTCGTCGGTCTCGTCCCCGAGGACGGCGTCGCGATCATCGTCCTGGCCAACTCGGCGCCCGAGGGGGGCGCGCTCGCGCGGGCGCTCAGCCGCACGCTGCTCGACCTGTACGGGCGCGGGGCGCCCCGGGACGACTGGTTCGCGCGCGAGAGGGAGCTCATCGAGGCCGAAGCGGACGCCGCGGCCGGTCCGCGCGCCGGCGACCCGCGCGTGCTGCCGCCGCAGCCTCCGGCCGGCGCCACGGCTCCGCGGCCGCGGTCCGCGTACGAGGGCGTGTATCGCGACCGGTACTACGGGGACGTCACCGTCGCCAAGGGGCCGGGCGATGGACTTCGCGTGCGCCTCGGGCGAGGCGTGACGCTCCGCTACGTGCCCTGGGACGGGGACACGTGGCGAGAGGTCGGATCGGGCACGGCGGCGGTGTTCGCCGTGCGCGACGGACGAGCCACGAGGCTGCGGCTGACGCTCCTGACCTTCGACGGGCGCGTCGGCGGCTTCGAGCGGCGCCGCTGAGGCACGGCGTGTGGACCGGCGGCCGCCCGGGCCCGGCGACCCGGCGGCCGCGGGCTACTTGCGGCGGCGTCCCATGAACCTCGCGTTCAGCCACATGCCGAACGCGAGACCGCCGACGGCGGCGCCGATCAGCAGGACCCAGGCGCTGATGCCACTGACAGCGACTATGGTGGTCATCGTGTCGTCATCTCCTTTGCGGCGACCGCCGCGTCACCAGCCGGGCATGCTCTGCCGGCCTTGCAGGGCGCGCGCGTCGGTCACGTCTTCGTTGACTTCGAGGATGCCTTTGTAGGCGCCGGAGTCGTCGCGGAGGGCGAAGTACCGCGTGCGCTTCATGCGCTCACCCTCCTGCCCCCAGCCCTCCGCCACGTCCCTGGCGCCGGACTTGAAGGCGCGCAGGATCTCCTCCAGGCAGTCGAGCGACTGCTCGGGGTGGCAGTCGCGCACGTCGCGGCCGATGTAGCGGGCGTCGCAGGTCTTGTACGTCTCGCCCTTCCAGTACACCAGGACGTCGTCCTCGT
>CAYTRM010000043.1:0-12103 GCA_964440225.1 uncultured Thermoleophilia bacterium
GCACGTCGAGGACGATGAGCTGGGGCGACCGGTCGCGCGCGTACTCGACGCCGCCGCCGCCCGTGGACTCCCAGTGGACCGTGTAGCCTTCGTCGCCGATGCCCTCGACGAGAGCCTCGGCGACGGCCGGGTCGTCTTCGATGACGAGGATGGTCACAGGGAGCTCGGGCATGCCGGCATCGTAGCACGGGGGGCCGGCCGCCCGGTCCGCTGCGCGAAGGGGGCGGCCGGCCGCCGCCTCACTGGGTCTGAGAGCTCGCGTCGGGGCTGGGCGTCGCTTCGGGGCAGCCGTCGGGCCTGTCGAAGCCCCGGCCGTCCTCGTCCCAGCGGCCGCCGTCGTCCCAGCGGCCGCCGTCGCCGTCGCGGTCCCAGCCGTGGCCGCCGCCCTGCCCGCCGCCCTGGCCGCCGCCCTGGCCCCACTCGCCGGGCGCGCCGCGTTCGCCGCCGGGCGCGCCGTCGCGGAGCATGCCGGGGCCGTCCGGATGGCGGACATCATCACTGCCGTCACCGATGGCGGTGCCGATGGCGACGCCGCCGAGCAGCAGGATCGCCGCGGCCGCCGCGACGCCGGCGATGACGGCCCAAGGCCGGCGGTACCAGTACCGGGCGGCCGGCGGCGCATCCGCCGCCGGCGTCTGGGCGAGCGTCGGCTGCTCGTCTGCGGCGGCGGCCGCGGCAGGCGGTTCCGCGGCCGCGGCCTGCGTCACCGGCTCGCCGCCGGCTTGCGCCTGCGTCACCGACGTGTCTTCGGGCGTGCTCCGGGGCGTGTCGACGTGCTCGTCCGGCGCGCCGTGCGGTGCGCCTGCGTCCTGTTCGGGAGTGTCGGTCATCTCCGCACCTCTTCCTGTGTGTCCGCGCCGGCGGGGGGAGCCGGCCTCTGAGGGGGAGTATGTGCCGCCGGTCTTGCGACCGGTCTGCGATGGGACTACAGGTCCGTAACCTGACACGCTCGCCATTACGGGACCGTAGCCGCGACGCAACAGCAGCTTCAAACCGGCGTGCGATAGTACCTGCGGCGCCGGCACCATGTCGCGCCGCCCACGACGGCGACACCCCACCAGAAAGGACCGGTCATGTCGGCACTCGCTCGGCTGTGGCTCGACCTGGCCCTGTTCTGCGCTCTCGTCGTCGCCTACAACCCGGCGTGGACGGGCCTCGCGGTCCACGAGTGGCTGTGCGTCGTGGCCGTCGTGCCGCTCCTTTTCCACGTCGTCGTGAACTGGGACCAGACGCTGCAGATCCTGCGCCGCTTCGCCGTGATCGTGCGAGCGGCGCCCAAGGTCGATCTCATTGTCGACGCCGCTCTCTTCGTCGCCGTCGTCACGGTGACGCTGAGCGGCCTCCTGATCTCGCAGGCGGTCGCCGGCGCGCTCGGCGTGCGCATCCTCCCGAGCGGCCTCTGGATGACCGTGCACGCGATGAGCGCGGACGCCACCGTCGCGCTCCTGCTCGTCCACTTCGCGCTCCACTGGAGGTGGATCGTGAAGGCGGCGCGCAAGCTCTCCCGCGCTCCCCGGACCGCCCGCTCGCCGAGTGGTGCGCGAAGGACCGCAGACCCCGTCGCCGATCTGAGGCGCGCGACGCGCGGGCTCGCTACCGCCTCTTCATCGACCGGGCGCGCCGCGCGCGACCGGTCTCAGCGACTCTGACCTGAGGAGAACCATGAACCGGATCTTCAGAAACACCGCCGCCGTGCTCGTGCTGACGCTCTTCACGGGGCTCGCCGTCTTCTCGGCGATCCAGCTCGGCGACCGCCTCTTCGGCACGGCCGACGCCGGCGCCCAGACGGTGACGGCCGCGAGCACGGCCGCGGCCGAGGACGGGCAGACCGACGGCGACGACTCCGGCGCGTCCGGCTACGGCCAGGGCGCAGATGCGTATGGCTACGATCAGGGTTCCGGCGCCGAGGGCTCGACGGGCACGACGCAGACCTGCCCTGCCACGGGCTGCAGCGCGTCGAGTTGTCACGCCACGGAGTGACGCCGGTTGTTGTTCGGCGCCTGCCGCGAAGGCACGCCGGCCGCATCCGTACGCCGCCGGCGTGCTGCTGGGAGCCGGCGGCCTCGGCGCGCGAACGCATCCGGCTTCAGATTGCCGCCGCCGCCGCCGACTTCTTAAGGAGGGAATCGCGGGCTACACAGGAGGAGCGGCATGAACGGGCATCAGACGCGGGCGGCGATACTGGAGCGCGTGACGCACGAGCGAGCACGCGCAGTACACGGAGTGCTCGCCTTTCTGGCGCTCGCCGTCCTCCTGCTCGCCGTGTTCGCGCCGGCCTCCCAGGCCGCCTCACCGTACTCGCGCACCATCCGTGACGGGCGCGCCGCCGCGCGAGCTCTGCTCGCGGAGACCGGCGCGCCCTCCCTCTCGCTCGCGCTCGTCAGCAACGGGCGCGTGGTCTGGCGCCAGAGCTTCGGCTATGCCGACGTCGAGAAGCAGGCCAGGCCGACCGCGACCACTATGTACGGCCTCGGCTCGGTCAGCAAGACCGTGGCCACGGTCGCCCTCATGCAACTCGTGGGCGACGGCCTCGTCGCGCTCGACGAACCCGTCACGACCTACCTGCCCGAGTTCAGGATGGCGTCGCCGGGCTACCGCAACGTGACCGTGCGCATGCTGCTCGACCACTCGTCGGGTTTCCCCGGCTCCACCTACGGCAACGCCATATCCACCGAGTACTGGCCCGGCTACCCCGGTCAGGTCATGGACACCCTGGCGTCCTCGCGCCTCAAGCACACCCCCGGCGCGCTCTCCGTCTACTGCAACGACGGGTTCACGCTGATCGAGAAGATCGTGCCCGCCGTGACGGGCGTCTCGTTCCCGCAGTACGTCCAGAATGAGGTGTTCGGCCCGCTCGGCATGAAGCACTCGGCCTACCCGCTCGAGCCGTTCGCCGACGGGTCCTACGCGAAAGCGTACGACCCGGACGGCTCCGTCCACTCGCGAGAAGTGCTCAACGTGCTCGCCTCCGGCGGCCTCTACTCGACTCCGAGCGACATGGCGCGGCTCGCCACGATGTTCACGAACCGCGGGGCCTACGGCGGCCGCCGGATCATCTCGGCCGCCGCCGTCCGCGAGATGGGGACCGACCAGACGGTCGGCGAGATCCGCCCCGCGGTCTTCAAAGCGGCCAGGTACGGGCTGGGCTGGGACAGCGTCACCCAGCCCGGTCTCCTCAAGGCCGGCTTCACCGCCTGGATGAAGGGCGGCGACTCGGTGGACTACCACGCCGGCTTCGTGGTCGTCCCGGGGCAGAAGCTCGCCGCCGTCGTGATGGGCGTCGCGCCCATCGACTCCGGCAGGGCCGAGGCGCTGTGCGAGCGCATCCTGCTGCGCGCGCTCGTGGACCGGGGTGCGCTGCGCCGCATGCCCAGGAAGATCGCGGCGGTCGCCCCGCCGCTGAAGAAGGCGACCACGGCCCAGCTCCGCGCCATCCGGGGGTTCTGGGCCGGCAACAGCATGGTGCTGAAGGCCGAGAACGCGAAGGGCTCGCAGGACGTCAAGATCTCCAGCCTCGGCACGGACGGCGCCTGGCACCGGATAATGCCCTGCCTGCGCATGCGCACGGACGGCAGGTTCCACCACAAGGGATCCGCGGCGTCCCTGTGGATCGCCTCGGCGGCCGGACGCCGCTACCTCGTCAACCGGATGGTCTCCGGCAACGGCTTCTGCTACGACAACATGCCGCTCGCCCAGAAGATCAGACAGGGCGAGCCCCTGAGCGAAGACTGGGCCGCGCGCGTCGACAACCTGTGGGTGGGGGTCAACGAACAACCGACCTCGGTGTTCTGGGACTACGGCGCGCCCATGCTGCAGATCGCAGCCGTGCCGGGGCTGCAGGGATACTTGGTCGTGAACACGGTCAGTTACGGTATGCAGATCGTCGACCCCGGCGAGAGCGACGACGACGCGCTCATGTTCCTGCAGATCCCGGGCTTCGGCTCCCGGGACGAGAACGACCTGGTCGTCGAGGAGCGCGGCGGCCAGGAGTGGATGTGGTACGGCAACACGTTCTACCAGCCGCTGGCGGCCGTGCCGGCGCTGGCGGCGGGAGCCAACACGGTGACCACCGGGCCGGAAGGCTACGCCGAGTGGCGGACCGTGGACTCTGCGTCCCTGGTCACGATCAGCACCGGCGCCAAGTGGCGAGCATTCGGCCCCGAACTGAACGTGATCGCCGGCGGCACGGCCTACCCGGCCGAGGTGGAGGTGCCGGCCGGCGGCTACGTGTGCCTGTTCGCGCCGGCCGGGACGAGCGCAGCGGTGCAACTCGAGCCGAGCGTGCACGGCGGCGCGGCGCCTGCGGCGCCGCAGGCCGCGCCGGTCATCCCGCTGCCGCTGCCCTCGCTGGACGACTCGTCGCTGACCACTCCCGTCCGCTGACGGACACTTCGCCGCCGCCCGGGGCCGCCAAGGCGGCCCCGGGCGGCGGCGCGCTCACGGCGTAAGCGGGCACCGGTTTCAGATTCCCGCCGCCGCGGCCGACCTCGTAAGGAGGGTGATCGCGCGGCACACGAGAGGAGCGGCATGGGCACGTACCGGACATCGACTGCGGGACTCGAGCGAGTGACGATCGGGCGAGCACGCGCAGTGCCTGGAATGCTCGCCCTTCTGGCGCTCGCCGTCCTCCTGCTCGCCGCGTTCGCGCCGGCCTCCCAGGCCGCCTCACGGTACCCGGACACGATCCGCTACGGCCAGCGAGCGGCGCTCGCGACGTTGAAGGACTCGGGCGCGTCGTCCATCTCGCTGGCGCTCGTGGCCGGGAACCGGGTGGTGTGGCGCAAGACCTACGGCTACGCCGACGTGGCCGCCCGCCGGGCGCCCGGCCGGGACACCATGTACGGCATCGGCTCTGTGAGCAAAGTCATCGCGAGCGCCGCCGTCATGCGGCTCGTCGACGAGGGCAAGGTCGACCTGGACGCGCCGGTGGTGCGCTACGTCCCTGGATTCCGCATGCTCTCGCCCGGCTACGCCGACATCACCGTGCGCATGCTCCTCGACCACTCGTCGGGGCTCCCCGGCACCACCTTCGCCAACTGGTCCGCGGCGGAGTACTACCCCGGCTACCAGCAGCAAGTGCTCGACAGCCTTGCCGGGCAGTGGCTCAAGGCCACGCCGGGCGCCTGGTCCGTGTACTGCAACGACGGCTTCACCCTGGCCGAGCTGGTCGTGCAGTCCGTCACCGGGCAGAGCTACGCCGAGTACGTGGAGAGCGCCGTGTTCGCGCCGCTGGGCATGCGCCACTCCACCTTCCCCATGCAGCCGTTCGCGGAGGGCGCCTACGCGTACTCGTACGGCCCCGACGGCGAGGTCCGCCCGCGCGAGGCGGTCAACCTGCTCGCCTCCGGTGGCGTGTACTCGACGCCGTCCGACATGGCGCGGCTGGCGCGCATGCTCATGAACCGCGGCGAGCTGAACGGGGTGCGCGTGCTCTCACGGCAAGCCGTGGCCGAGATGGGACGCGACCAGACGGTCGGGACCTTCGACCCGTCGCCCAGCCGCATACTGCGGTTCGGGCTCGGATGGGACACCGTCAAGGAGCCCGCGCTGGGACGCGCCGGCGTGACCGCGTGGGCCAAGAACGGGGGCAGTGACCAGTACGGCGCCAGCTTCGTGGTGGCTCCCAGAGCCAGGCTCGCGATCATCGTCAGCGGCTCTCCGGTCGTCACCGGCCACCTCGACGCCCTGAGCCGCAAGGTACTGCTGCGCGCGCTCAAGGAGCAGAAGACCATCTCCAGGCTGCCGCGCAGGGCGCCGACCGCCGCGCCCGCGCCGATGCGCGCGACCGCGGCGCGACTCGAGGCGATGACCGGCTACTGGGCGAGCATGAGCACCGTCACCAGGATCACGCGCACGCCGGGCCGGCCGCAACTGCTGACAATCGCCACGCTCGCGGACGGAGTCTTGGTTGAGACCGGCCACCTGCGCCTGCGCGTCGACGGCCGCTTCCACTCTGGCGGGCAAGCCACCGGCTTCAAGGTGGTGCGCGCCGGTAACCGCACGTATCTGGACGCCGCCTTCGCCGGCCTCGACGGATACTCATCGACCAGGCTGCTCTACCAGCAGAAGCTGGCGGCGCGCGCGCCGCTCAGCGCCGCCTGGACGAACCGCGACGGCAAGGCCTGGCTCGTGGTGAACGAGCAGCCGGACTCGGCGAACTACGACTCGGCGAGTCCTACGCTGCGGATGACCTCGGTCCCCGGGCTCCCCGGGTACGTGGCCACATCCCCCTACGGAGATGGCTGGTACATCGACGACGCCACGCGGAGCGACGAGGTGGCGCAGTTGTTCCTGCAGATCCCCGGCAACTGCGGGCGCGACCAGGAGGATCTCTTCGTCGTGCCCCGCGCCGGCGAGGAATGGGCGAGCTGGGGCGCCGGGCTGTTCCGGCCGCTGGAGACCGTCAACGCGCTGGCGGACGGGGCCAACACCGTGAGCATCGGGCCGGACGGGTACGCGGAGTGGCGTGCCGTCGAGGACGCCGCGACGCTGCACATCGGCGGCGCGACCGCCTGGTACCTCTACGACGGCGACTTCAAGAAGCTGGCAAAGGGCGGCGGCGCGGAGGCGGACGTCGCCGCGCCGGCCGGTGCGTACCTCGTGGTGTTCGGAGCGGCGTCCGCCGGCGTGAGCGTCGAGGTCACGCCGGCCGGCTGATCGGCGAGCGCCGCGGGCGGACTGACGGGAGCCGGCGCGCTGGCGTGAACCTCGCTGTCTCGGCGCTCAGGTGAGCCGCGCGAGACCCGCCAGCTCGTAGAGCACGACGACGCCGTAGACGGCCAGGAAGAGGAGCGCCGCCAGCAGCGCCACACGCCGTCTGCGCAGCGCCCAGATGCCGAGAGAGGCGGCGGCGAGCAAGCTGATCTTGAAGGCCGCCGCCTGGAGCGTCCCCTCGGCGAAGAAGAACCCCATGACGGGGTTGGCCTCGCTCGCGCCCAGCTCGAAGAGCATCAGCGTGAGCGTGAGGTCAAGCAGGCTGAGCAGGTTGGCCAGCGCCAGCACGTCGATCAGCGAGCGCGGGTTGTCTCGCAGGTGGACGAGCGAGGCGTCGAGGGCGGCGGCCAGGGGAGCTCGATCCTGCGGGCGGCGCCGGTCGAAGCCGGAGCGCCGCTCCCGCACCACGAACCGGCGCCGACGGCGCCGGTCGGTCCCGGGCTCTCTGTTGTCGGCGGCCGGCTCCATCGGCTTCCTCTCGCGTGATTGCGGTCTGATTCTATCCTATATGCCCAGCGGCGGCCCGGCCTGCGCATCCGGACGCATCCGGACGAGGGGGTGCGAGTTGCCGGTCCTCGCGCTATTCTGAGGGTGCACACACACGAAAGGCAATCGATGCTCCACCACATCACTCGCGTTCGAGAACGCCCACCCGTCGCTGTTCCGGCCGCGGCACGGACCGTCGCGCCCGTCCTCGTGCGCGGCGCGGCGCTCCTCGTCGTCCTTCTCCTCGGCGTTGCGCTCCTCGGCCTTGCGGCCGCCTGCGGGGGCGCCGCGACCACGGAGCCGGGCGATGAGGGGCAAGTCGCCGAGTCGGCCGCCTGCGCCGTGCCGAGCGCGAGCGGCTCCGCGGCGGCGTCGTCGCTCGCGCCGGTCTCCGGCAGGACTGAGATCGCCACGTTCGCGGCGGGATGCTTCTGGGGCGTCGAGGCGCACTTCGCGGCCCTGCCCGGGGTCGTCGACGTCGTCGTCGGCTACACGGGCGGTACGACCTCGGACCCCACGTATGAGGAGGTCTGCTCCGGCCAGACCGGACACGCCGAGGCCGTGCGCGTGCAGTACGACCCCGACGTGATCACGTACGAGGAGCTGCTCGAGGACTTCTTCGACATGCACGATCCGACCACGCTGGACCGCCAGGGACCGGATATGGGCTCCCAGTATCGCTCGGCGGTCTTCTTCCACACCCCCGGGCAGGAGGCCACGGCGCGGGCGGTGATGCAGCGCGTTGAGAGCGCCGGGGTGTACGCCGCTCCGATCGTCACGCAGATCGCCCCGGCGGGGCCGTTCTGGCGCGCCGAGGAGTACCACCAGGATTACTTCGAGCGGTAGACGATCGGGGAGGCCGGGCGGCCGCGACGGCGGCCCGGCCTCCCCGGCGGCCCGGCCTCCCCGGCCGGCGTCTGGATCAGCGGGCCGGAACTGCTTCGCCCGCCCGCCCCTCCGGATGGCGCCGCCTCCCTGGACGTCGCCGCCCCATCTCAGGTGACGGCGGTGTCACTCCCCGCCATCCGTCTCGGCCAGAGCCGGCTCCGGGACGACCACGTTGCCGACGCCCTGATCGCCCCGCCGGCTTCGCCCCAGCCAGAGGCCGACGCCGATGGCGATGAGCGTGCCGACGCCGGTGAACCCCCAGAAGAGCGTCTTTGACGTCCCCTCCGGCACGAGCCAGAAGAAGGCGATGATCGTGAACACCATGCAGCCTTCGCAGAGCACCACGCACAGCCAGGCGCCGGCGCGACCGCCGGGAACCCTGTACGGCCGGGGCGTGTCGGCGCGCTTCGCGCGGAGGACGAGCAGAGCCGGGAAGATCAGAAGGTAGGGCAGCAGGAAGATGATGGAACTGAGCGCGAAGACGGTCCAGAAGACCGACTCCTTGCTGGCGAAGAGCCCGTAGTTGACGACTGTGACCAGCGTCGCGATGACGCCCATGAGCACGAAGGCGTAGTCGGGGGTGTGAAAGCGCTGGTTGACGTGGCCGAAGATCCCCGGGGCGGTCTTGTCGAGACCCGTGGCCGCCATGCTGTGATTGGCGCCGATCGACCAGGTGATCATGTTGCCGACGAAGGTGAAGAGCAGGATGACCATCAGCAGCTGATAGAGCCAGCCGAAGCCTCCGAGGACGCTGTCGAAGGAGAGCTTCATCGCGTCGGCGATGCCCGTGACGATGCTCAGCTCCTCGATCTTGAGGCTGGCCAGGATGCCGAAGGTGGACAGCATGTAGGCCGCGAGGAGGATCACGCCGGACAGGAGGATCATCTTGGGGACGTCGCGCTTGGGCTGCTTGATCGCCGCCCCGGCCGAGTTCATGAGCTCGAACCCCATGAAGCTGTAGATGATGATGGGGAGGAAGCCCCAGTTGAGCCCGAACGACGGCACCCACTCGGAGATCGCGAACGAGTTGGCGGTGCCGTTCTTCACGGCGTAGGCGACGCCGATCCCGCCGATCCCGAGCATCACGAGCACCTTTGCCGCGGCGCTGGCGTTGTTGACCCACTTGCTCCAGTTCACCGGCAGGATGCCGACGACCACCACTCCCCAGATCAGGCCGATGACGATGAGTTCGGCGGCCAGCTGGCTCATGTCGGGCCAGAACACGGCGGCCAGTGTGTAGGTGAACAGGACGAACACCGAAGGAGCCCAGAACGGCTGGCTGAGCCAGTAGAGGAAGGCGACGAGTGTGGCCGGTCGCGTGCCGAACGCCTCGCGGACCCACACGTACATGCCGCCTTCTTGCGGCCACGCGCTTCCCAGCTCGGCCGTGATGAACCCGTAGGGGATGAAGAAGAGTATGCCGAGGATCAGCCAGAAGCTCAGACCCTGCACGCCGATCGCGGCCGAGGTCGCCACGGTGTCGAGGACGAGCATCGCCGAGACGGCGAACAGGGTCATCGAGAAGAGGCCGAACGTCTTGGGCTGCTGGTCGAGCGTGACGGGTCGAGCGCTCATGATGCCTGCCTTGCGAAGGGGCCGGAGGGTACCTGCTGCGTGATGCATCCGAGTCCGCCGCCGCCGAACGCCGACAACTCGCTCGGCAGGCCTACCACTTCCCGGGCGAGCAATCCGCCCAGTCTCGCGTAGGCGTCCGCCTCGCCGTCGGCGCCTGTACGGGGCAGCATGACCGCGCCTTCGGCGAAGACCATGTTCACGTAGGGCGCCGGCATGAGCTTGCCGGCGCCGGGACCTGTGACCCCGTCCATGCCGGCGCCCACTCCCCGAACGTAGGGGAGCAGGTCCATCTCGACGACGTCGAGGCGGTTGTCCGAGGCGTCGGTGGCCGCCTTCAGCGCATCGAGATTCTCCTGCAGGCGCGCGTGGTTCGGGTTGTCGGCAGGGGCCGTTTGCGCAAGCACGACGCCCGGCGCGACGAACTGGGCCACGTCGTCGACGTGGCCCGACGTGGAGTAGGGTCCGGAATCCTCGACGAGACCGTAGGGAAGCCAGATGACCTTGTCGATGCCCAGCCACTCGCGAAGGAGCGCTTCGTTGTCGGCACGGCTCAGCCCCAGATTGCGGTTGTGGAGCAGGCACTGCTCGGTGGTGAGCAGGGTGCCGTTGCCGTCGGTGTTGAAGGCGCCGCCCTCGAGCACGAACGGCGCCTCGAAGAGCCGGACACCCCAGGCCTCCGCGATGCGCACGGGGACGTCGGCGTCCTTGTCGTAGGGTGTGAACTGCTCGTTCCACCCGTCGAAGCGGAACCGGACGGCGGCAACGTTGCCGGAGTCGTCGCGAACGAAGATCGGGCCGTTGTCGCGGATCCAGGAGTCGTCGAGGGGCGCCGCGAGCAGGTCGATCGGCGCGGCCGAGCCGGCGGCCGCGTTGAGTGCCGCGCGCGCTTCTTGCTCCTGCGCCGGATCGACGATCACCGTGACCGGCTCGAAGCGGGCGATCCCGTGGGCGACTTCGGCCCACTCGGCGCGAGCTTCGTCCATGAGCGCCCCGAAGAGGTCGGCGCGACACGGCCACGACATGAGGGTGCGCTGGTGGGAGCAGAAGCGCGCCGGCAGTCGGAAGCCGCAGGAGCGCGGGGTGGGCCGGTCGGGCTCAGCCACGCCTGAGCGGGCGTGGCGGGCAGGGGGAAGAGACATGGACACCTCCGGCTAGAACGGCATTCTAGAACGCAGTTCAAAGCCTAGGCGGCCGCGGGGGTGCTGTCAAGGCACAGCAGGACTGCGGGGCCGGGGGCGCCTAGGGCCGGGCGTCGAACCCGAGCTCGCCCGCGGCGATGCGCAGGGCGATCGCCTGGGCGCGCTCGACCTCGAGGGCGGGCGTGTCGTGGAGCACGTGGAGGCTGAGCCCGTCAAGCAGGGCGAGGAAGTCGCCGGCGAAGACGCGCGCGTCGACGCCGGCGAACTCGCCGCGCTCGCAGCCGAAGGCGACGAGCGCAGCCAGATCGTCGGCCCAGCGAGCGTTGAGGGCTCCGGTCACGCGCGCGACCTCCGGATCCTCGGCGCCAAGGGCCCACGCCTGCAACCACAGGAGCCACTCGGGGTGAGCGGTCCCGGTCGGGAGGTAGACGGCGATGAAGTGCTCGAGCCGTGCACGGGCCGTCGGCAACGCCGGCAGTTCCCGGGCTCGCTGCGCCGCCAGGCGGTCGTCGCTCCAGCGCAGCGTCTCGAGCAGCAGTCGCTGCTTCGACTTGTAGTAGTACAGGATGTGGCCCGGGCTCATGCCGGCTCGTTCGCCGACGTCGCCCATGCGCAGTCTGGCCATGCCGCGCTCCGCGATGGCGTCCATGGCCGCCTGGAGGATGCGCTCGCGTTGACCGTCCTGCGTCATGGTGGCGATGCTAGCACGACCGTGCCGATGGACTGCGCGAAGCGACGTCGCGCCGGCCGGCGAGGGCGCGGCGCGGTGCGTCCCGCGTGTGCGCGCGGTTGCTCTCCGCTAAACTCAGGAGGTCATGACGAGTCTTCCGCCAGATCGCGAGGGGGAGGCAGGCCGGGCGCCTGGACCGGAGGCCGGCCCTCCGCCCGGCTCACAGACCGGCCCTCCGCCTGCTCAGCAGCCGGCTCCTCCGCTGCCGTACCGCGTGTACCGGGCCGCCGACGCGCCGGAGGCTCCGCCCGGGCCCGCTTCTGCCGGGCCGCGTGCGTCACGCGCGCGCGGCTCCCGCTCGCGTGCCGAGCGCCGGCGCCGCCTGCTCGTGCGCCGGCTCGTCGCGCTCGTTGCGCTCGTCGTACTCGTCGGCGCCGTGGCCGGGACCGCCTGGGCGGTGCTCGGAGGCGGCGGTGACGAGTCCGGAGGCGGGGGCGAAGCGGCCGCCGCCGCGCAGACCGCACCCGCGGCCGTCGCCTCCGCGGAGCCGTCGCCTTCGCCGTCGCCGTCAGCGTCGGCCGCCGCCGCCGAGCCGGCCGTCATCGAGATCGGCTGGGTCGGCGACGTCACC
>CAYTRM010000044.1:0-7505 GCA_964440225.1 uncultured Thermoleophilia bacterium
CACTGTGGTTATATCCTCAGACCGCAGTGCGCGCAGGTTATGCGAAGCGCGTTAGACGCACGGGGGCGGCGTGTACAGGGCTTGCATATTGCTCACTTGGGGAGTCGTGCCCGTGTTCATGCTCGTCTTCCTTGCGGTAGGGATTTGGCGCCGCATGCACAGTCCGCTCTGGCTGCCGGTCGCAGCAGCGTTCGCGCTCGCGCTCCTTGCTCTCTTCTCTGCTGCGCAGATCAGAGGAGGTATTGGCGAGTGGTGGGGGCACGCTCTGGATCTCGCCTGGTGTGTGGTCGCGCTGGCCTGCCTCGTACCAGCCGCCGTCGCAGTCGAACGCGGGTGGCCCTCGCGTGGGGCCCTCGTCATCACCGGGCTAGCGGTTCCGGCGCCGCTCATGGCCTGGCTGCTCGCCGTAGTCATTGGCTCTCTGGCCGCACGCTAGCGATGAGGAGGGGGCGTGCATCAGGGTTTGTCGGTGGCGGCGTCTAACAAGCGGATCAAGCTGGCTCGACCAACGGCTTCCGTAGTATCCTCAGACGGAAGCGCTCGCAGCTTATCCGCGGTGCGTTCGACACAGCAGGGGACAGGTCGTGACTGTAACCGGTGATTGCCAGTGAGCGTCTCGCGCAGGAAGCTCGCACTCCTGCTGGTCGCAGCTGCCGGGTTGCTCGCCGTCGCGTTGGCGGCCGCCTGGTTCTCCTTCTGGCGACCGTCTCTCGAGGTCGTTGATCTGCATGGAGGCGACAGCGTCAGCGTGCGTTCCGGCGTCTCCCTCATCATGCCCGAGCAGGCGAGCGGCATCCACTCGCTGTGGCGCTCCATGGAAGCCGAGCTGAACAATCCGCTGGGCCTCTCCGACGAGGTGGAGTTGCGCCTCCCGACCGGCCAGGGCGAGACGTCGGTCGGCGTCGATGCCTACTGGGTGGAAGACGACGGCTCGGGGCCGCTGTATATGCTCGAGGGCGGGACTCACCTGGCGGTCGCCTCCGATGATGGCGCCGTAGAAGTACGGTGGAGGGACCCGGAGCCCGGCATCACCAACGTCTTCGTCGTGACACGGCTGCCAAACCGGCTGCCCGGATACGTGGCGATCAGCGGCACCGGGGCCACCGACGCACAGACGGCCTGGCGTGCCGCGAGTGACATCTGGCGCCGGTTGAGCATCACCGGTGTCGAGCTGCCGCCTCCACCGGGGTGAGACGGCGGGGCGAGAGACAGCGGTGGCGTAGTTCGGCGTGTCGAACAAGCGCGTCAACCTGACGCGGTCAACGTCTCTTGTAGTAACTTGGAGCCGCAGCCCGCGCAGGTTACGCGCGGTGCGTACGTTGGGCACAACGCGGTTTGGGAGGTATGCGGTAGTCGGCTGGTCCGGACCGAGAGTCGCGCTCGCGCTGGCTGGCCTCGCGGCGCTCCTGCTGCTCGCGTTTGCTGGCGGTTGTGGCGGCGGCACGCCCGATCCCTTCCTCGGCACGTGGAAGGGAGTCGACTCGTCCATGCTCATTGTCATCGGTGAGTCCGGGGGCGAGTACGTTGTGACCAACTTCATCGGCACGTGGGGGCACGCCGAGCGCGACGGGGACGCACTGCACGTCTGGGCCGGCGACGTGCCGAAGCCTGGCAGGGAGATGTACCTGACCTACCAGCCTTCCACCGGGCAGTTGCTGCTCACCGAGCCGGAGTACGGCCCAGGTGTCCACGTCCTGTTCCGCAAGACGAGCGACAGCACGACGATTCCCTCGCCGTTCCCCGGCGGTCTCAACCATGACTTCTCAACCCCATGAGGTCGATGGTGCGGCGTGTGCCCAACAAGCGGATCTTGGCTCATACGGGCTCATGAGTGCCAATCATGCGAATGCCCGCATCCGAGGTCGAGAACGGGTGCGTGACAACCGGTCGCCAACGAACGACGCGGCGGAGATTCTGCACCACGGGGTCTGGAGATGAGTGACTGGCCATCGATCGTTTCGATGGCCGTTCCTGCTGCAGCCGGGCTCATCGGGGTGCTGATCGGCGCCTGGCTGTCGGAGACGCGTAAAGGCGCTCAACGACGGCTGGCGTTCTACGAGCAGCAGCTCAGCGGCTTCTACTCCCCGATGGCTGGGCTGCGCGATGAGACTCGGATGCTGACCGAGTTGCGCATTCGCGACGCCTGTAACGGCCACACGTCGTGTGGGAAGATGGCACCTACCTAGTTCAGGGAGGGCGCATGGGGTCAAAGGCCGACGAAGCAGCACAGGAAGCCTACAGGGCAATCGCCGTCACGTTCTCGCATGGAGTGGTTCGACTTCTGGGCTATAGAATTGCGGCTCTCAGCGCCTGCGTGGCCATCCTCAAGGCAAACACCCGTGAGTTGCCGCCGCGGGACGAGCATCAACTCTGGGACGTAGTGGAACGCCTGCAGGATATTGCGCCTAGTGAGTACTTGAGCTTCGAGTACATGTCCAACATCACTCATCTTGTGTACGCGACTGCCCTCTTCGACACGTTCTTGTCTGAGACGACGCGATTCCTATTCCTGAAACAGCCGCGCTCACTCGGAAATGACACACAGCTGTCGCTACGCACTCTCCTTGAGTCTCGTTCGCGTGCGGATGCGATCAATCGCGTTGTCGACAAGCGCGTGCGCGAACTCGGCTTCAGCGGATTCAAACAGCGAATCGAAGAGCTGGAGAGGCGCTTCGGACTAGTGACCGGCATGCCAGAAGAAGTGACCGCGACTCTTGAGCGATTCGCGAGCACGCGGAGCACGATTCTGCATGATCAAGGACTCTTCCAGATCTGTCTCGATTCGCGAGGTAGAATCTCGACATCGCAAAGGGCATGCCTGATGCAGCCCACTCCCATAAGCAATGCGGAGGCAAAGGAAGCCGTCAATGCCTATGGTGAAGGGGTGCGCAGGATTGCCCTGAGCGTAATGACGCAGGTTCTGCATCTCGAAGAGGACGATGCAACCCTGTTTGAGCGACTACTGACTGGCGAGAACGCGCTGCCAGACGTCACGCTGTTGGCCCCGGCTCCAGAGGTCTGAGAACCGCGTTCAGTCGCCATGAGGCCTCCGACGTCACCGGCCGCCTCCCATTCTCCAGCCGCGACACAAACCCCGGGCTGAGCCCGACCAACTCGGCGAACTGACGCAGCGTGAGCCCGTGCGTCAGACGCAGCGCCCGCACGGACGCTCCGTCGATCGCCGGCCGCGCTGACGCCTCCGCCAGCGCCGCCTCGAGGCGGCCCGCGACGTCGGCCGAGAGCTCCGCTGCCCGCGCTCGATCCGCGAGAGGTAGGCGGGGCTCATGCCGGCCAGGTCGGCCAGAGTGCGGCACGGGACTTGGCTGGACGAGACGGATCGCAGCGCATAGGGAAGCAGCGCACGAAGGCTCTCCTCGCGGAGGGGGCCGAAAAGCGGGGCGACACCACTTCTGCTTGTCACAAGCCGATTCGCATGAGGCAGCGGTGCCATTTCGGTGCCGTGGTGCCTTGGAGTAGCAGAGCAGAGGTGGGCTTCGATGGGGGATAGTCGCTAGGTCGCTGTAGTACGTATGCCTGTTTTGCAGGGAGAATAGCGGATTGCTGGGGCAAGCCGGGGAGGCCGTAGCAAGCGGCCAACGAGCGTCACGCGAACTTCAAAACCGTCTGCGGGGCGATGCTGTCGTCCTGGGTGGGTTCGACTCCCATGTCGCTCCGCCAGCGCCTTGCGGCCCCGCGTCACTCCTCGGGGTACTCGATGCCCTCGACGGTCAGGTCGATGTCGCCGGCGGGCCGGCGCCACAGCACCGTCGCCCCGACGCGAGCCTCGAGCAGCGCCTCGGCGAGCGGCGACACGTAGCTGATCTTGCCCTGCTTGAGGTCGGCCTCGTCCTCACCGACGATGGCGAAGGTCCGGTGCTGGCCGCCGTTCTGGCTCACGGTGACGGCGGCCCCGAACTCGACCTTGCGCCGTGCCTGGCGCCGGAGGTCGACGGGGATCGCGCTTTCGAGCCGGGCCGTGTAGTAGCGCAGGTCGCGGTCTATGTAGGCCCGCCGTTCGCGCGCCATGGCGTCGTCGTCGAGGAGATCGAGGCGCCGCGTCTCGAGTTCCCCGACCTTGGCCTGGAGTTGCCGCATCCCGGCGGGAGTGACGTAGTTGGGATGGTCGCTGATCTGCCGCTCCGGCAGGTCCTCAGCGGGCGCGCCCTCATCCGGCTCTTTGACGAACGCTCTGCTCATGGGAAGGCTCCGATCGAGAGTGTCTACTCAGTGTTCCCTTCGACGCGACGCCGTGCACTCCCCCGGCGGGGAATGGGTAAGAACGGTGATGAAGCCCGGCGGAGACCCCGCCGGGCGACTGCCACGACGAACGAGGGGTGACCATGCTGGACAAGAGGATGCAGGACGCGATCAACGAGCAGATCAACTGGGAGATCTTCTCCGGGTATCTCTACCTGGCGATGTCGAGCCAGTTCGCCGGCCTCGGCATGCCGGGCGGCCAGAACTGGATGACCGTGCAGTACCAGGAGGAGCTGGCGCACGCGCAGATCATGTTCAACTACGTGCTCACGCGCGGTGGCCGGGTGGTGCTCGAGGCGATCGAGAAGCCGCAGACCGACTGGCCCGACGGCCTCTCGATGTTCAAGGACGCACTGGCGCACGAGGAGGGCGTCACCGCGCGCATCGACGCCCTCGCCTCGCTGGCGCTCGAGCTCAAAGACCACGCCTCCTACCAGTTCCTCCAGTGGTTCATCGGGGAGCAGGTCGAGGAAGAGGAGACCGCCTCCGACATGGTGCAGAAGTTCACCATGGCCGGCGAGCACCCGGCGGGACTGTACCAGCTGGACAAGGAACTCTCGACGCGGGTGTACAACGTGCCGTCGCCGCTCGCGACCACCGCCTGACAGGCGCCTCACGGTAGACGCGAGGCACGGGCCGGCCGCCGCAGGGTGGCCGGCCCGTCGTCGTCTCAGAGGCCCCGGACGAGCAGCAGGCAGGGGTTCTCGGGCCCCCAGACCTGCGGCAGGACCTCGAGCGGGCGGAAGCCCTGCGAGAGGTAGAAGGCGCGCGTCTCGGCGTAGCCTGCGTCCGGGTCGCTCGCCGCCAGCGTCTTGACGTGGAACAGCTCGAAGCCTTTGGCGCGGGCATGCGCGGCGGCGGCTCCGACGAGGGCGCGGCCCACTCCGTGGCGGCGCCATCCCGGCAGCACGGCCATGACGTGCAGTTCAACGGCGCAGTCGCTGGTCGTGTGCAGCGTGAGAAAGCCGACGATCGCCCCGGTGTCCGCGCGCCTCGCGCCCGCGGCGTCGCCCTCCGGCGCGCCGGCGACCTCGGCGACGAACGTCGGGCCCGCGTCGGCGGCTCGCGCGTAGGCGACCAGCGCCTCCTCGATGCCGAACCACGCGGGCAGGGCGCGGAGGATGCGCTCGGCAGCCGCGCCCTCGCCGCCCAGCGGCCCGCGCACGGCGACGGGCTGCGGGCCTCCCCGCGGGAGGCCGTCGCCCGGGGTCGTGCCGGGGACGCCGGGCTCGCGCACGCCGCGCCGCCTCAGGTGACGTCGCGGCGCAGCGAGATGAAGACGGCCGCGACGCTCACGACGGCGATGTAGGCGATGCTCACGAGAAACGCCTGCGGGCGCGTGAGCATGTCGGTCATGAAGGCGGCGTCGGCGCCGTCGCCGGGCATCTGGGCGGCGCTCACCTGGTTGAAGACGACGAACGGCAGCCACGCGCCCACGGCCGGCTTGAGGACGACGATGATGTTCTCGACGAAGAGCGCCCAGATGAGCGTTGCGGCGACGGTGATCACCTGCGCGCGGACGAGGGCGCCGAGCGCCACGCCGAACGTCGTGATGAGGCCGGCCACGACGATCTGCCGGGCGTAGTCGCCGAGCGTGGATCCGCCGGTGGCGTCGAGCTCGACTCCGCGGATCGCGACGCCGACGCGGATCGCGACGAAGACGAGCGCCGCCGCGAGCAGCATGGTCGCCATGCCGACGAGCGCGTAGACGACGAGTTTGACGACCATCACCTGCCAACGCCGCGGCGTGACGAGGTACGAGTAGGTGATGGTGCCGTGACGATACTCGTTGGTCATGCCGAGGATGCCGAAGACGAGCAGCACCAGCGGCACGAGGGCGCTGGCGGTGCCGAGGAAGCCGGTCACCCCGTCTTCCGCCAGCCACTCCTTGGGGAGGAGCGCGAGCAGCAGAATCAGGGGGACGAGCGTGACGACCAGGATGATGATGAAGAGGCCGAGGGCGGTGCGCGTGCTGCGCAGCTTGAGCAGCTCGGCGCGGGCAAGGGTGATCATGCCTCCCTCCTCGTGCCGGCGATCTGCAGGAAGAGGTCTTCGAGGCTCGGCTGCTCCGTGAGAAGCTCGTGCAGCGCGACGCCCTGTGCGTGGGCGGCGTCGCCGACCTCCGCCGCCGTCGGGCCGCGCACGGCGAGGGCGTCGTCCAGGCGGTTCACGGCCGCGCCGGCGGAGCGGAGCGCGGCTTCGAGCTTGTCCGCCTGCGGCGAGCGGACCCGGACGACCGGCTGCGTGCCGGCCGTGAGCTTGCCGATCGGGCCCTGCGCGAGCAGCTTGCCTTTGCTCATGATGAGGACGTCGTCGACGGTCTGCTCCACCTCGGCGAGGACGTGGCTGGAGACGAGCACCGTGCGTCCTTCGCTCGCCTGTGCTTTGAGAAAGGTCCGCAGCCACAGCATGCCCTCGGGATCGAGGCCGTTGGCCGGCTCGTCGAGGACCAGGACGTCGGGGTCGCCGAGCAGCGCCGCGGCGAGCGCCAGGCGCTGCTTCATGCCCGTGGAATAGCCCTTGACCGCGCGCTTCGCGGAGGGCGTGAGCTCCACCAGCTCGAGCGCCTCGTCGACGCGGGCGTCGGGGATGTGCGCGCCCATGGCCACGACGCGCAGCGCGTTGCGCCCGGAGCGGCCGGGGTGGAAGCCGGAGGAGTCGAGGAGCGCGCCGACTCTGCCGGCGGGCGCGTGCAGGTCGCGGTACCGGCTGCCGAGGATCGTCACCCGGCCGGCGGTCGGCCGCACCAGATCGAGGATGATGCGCAGGGTCGTCGTCTTGCCGGCTCCGTTGGGGCCGAGGACGCCGGTGATCGTCCCCTGCTCGATGGTGAAGCTGACGTCGTCGACGGCGAGGACCTTACGGCCGAAGCGCTTGCTCAGGTGCTCGACTTCGATGACGGGCATGGCGCCTCCCGGTCGCTGATCTGGTGGGCGTTCAGCGGCAGTCTACACGAGCGAGCCGCCGCGGCCGTCGGCCGGCGATCGCGGACACGCTCCGGCCGTCAGCCGACGATCACGATGCCCAGGTAGCCGTCGACGGTCACCCGGTCTCCGCTGTGGATGAGCTCGGTCGCGCCGGGAACGCCCGTGACGCAGGGCAGGCCGTACTCACGGGCGATGATGGCGCCGTGGATCAGCATGCCGCCGCGGCGCTCCACGATGCCGGCGGCGAGCGGCACGATGAAGGTCATGGACGGCTCGATCGCGTCGCAGACGAGGATCTCGCCGGGCTCGAAGGCGAGGAGG
>CAYTRM010000044.1:7605-12094 GCA_964440225.1 uncultured Thermoleophilia bacterium
CCTCCAGCTCCGCGGGTGACGGGCCTGCGCTCCCCGCGCCGCCCAGCTCGAACTCCTCGGCGAAAGTCGCGAGGCCCGCGCTCAGGGCCGGCTCGTCTCCCGCGCGCGCCAGGGCGGCCAGCGCCTCGAGCACCTCGTTTCGGCGCTTGCTCAGCAGGGGCGTCGCGGCGAGGACGTCGGCGAACTCGTAGGGGTCGCCGGGATGCAGGGCGTCGTTGTACGCCTGCCCGAACAGCCGGGCGCCGTGCGCGAACGGGATGAAGTCGCGGGTGTACACGTCGACCCAGTGATCGTGAGCCTCCTTGCGCAGCGCGAGCTCCGCGCCCAGCCTCTCGTCGTCCAGGGCAGTGACGTCGACGGCCGCGAACGCGTCTGCCTGACGCGTCATCTCGGGCAGCGCCTCGTCTTCGATCGCCCGGCGCAGGCGCTGCAGACTCTCGAACGTCCGGGTGAGGCTCAAGTACGCCGCGCGGCCGTCCGTTCCCCCGGCCGCTCCATCGGCCGCGCCGCCGCCGGCCGAGGCGGCGGCCAGCGTCGTGATGGGTCGCGCCTGGAGCGCGTAGAGCTCATCGCGGCGCATCGTCCACTCGACGTCCTGGGGCGCGCCGAAGCGGTCTTCGGCGTCGCGCGCCAGACGGTAGACGAGCGGGACCTCGTCGTCGCCGAGCGGCGCCCGTCCGCGCAGGTCGTCCGGAAGCGGCGCCATATGCACGCCGGCCGGCGACGGGACGACCCGCTCCAGCCGCTCCGCCGGCCGGTGCGCGAGCACGGCGGCGTCACCTCGCGACAGCGTCCATCTGTCGGGCTCCACCGTGCCGTCGACCAGGCCCTGGTTCAGGCCGTGGACGGCCTCGACCAGGGCGTGCCCGGGCTCGTCGGGCGCGACGCTGAAGGCCACGCCGGAGCGCTCGCCGGCGACGATCTCCTGGACGACCACCGCCATGGCGCTGCGTCCCGGGTCGAGGCCGAGCTCGCGCCGGTAGAGCAGCGCGCCGTCCGACCAGAGCGACGCCCACACGAGCTTCACGTGCTCGAGGATCCGTGGGACGCCGCGCACGTTGACGTACGATTCGTGCAGCCCGGCGAAGGAGGCCTCGGCCGAGTCCTCCCCGGGCGCCGACGAGCGCACCACCGTGGCGACGGAGGCGAAGCGGGCGGCCAGCCCATCGGCGAGCGCCGCCTCCAGGTCGTCGGGCAGCGGCGTCGTGAGGAAGAGGTTGCGCACGCGCAGGGCGACGTCCCAGATCTCCTCCCAGCGCATGTCTTCGAAGGCCTTGCGATCGAGCTCCGCCAAGATGCGTTCGCGCAGGTGCGTGCCCGCGAGAAAGGCGTGGTAGGCGTCGGTCGTCACGGCGATGAAGGCGGGGACCCGGAGGCCGGCGGCCTGCAGGCGGGCCAGCGCAAGGGCTTTGCCACCGACGCGGTCGCCGAGTCCGGCGGTCACGTCGGCATCTGCGACGACCACGGCGGACGCGCCGGCGGTGCTCATTCGAGGTGGATCTCGGTGACGTTCTGAAAGCGGCGCACGACGTAGTAGGTCGCGACGCGGATCTCAACGAGGGCGCTGCTCGGCGACGCCGCGAAACTCCCGAGGTGCGGGTGCCGCGCGGTGAAGCCCCGGAGCGCTTCGTCGCGCTCCGCGCCCTTCAGTTCCCGCGCTGCGCCCACGGCGGTCACGGCGGCTGCGTGGTGAAAGTCGAGGTCCTCGGCCGAGCGGTCGTCGACGAGCAGGCTCACCGCCGAGTCGTGGGTGAGAAAGTGGAACTTGCGCGTCGCGCGGGGGGTGACGAAGTAGAGGCGCGTGAGCGCGTCGTCGGTCGAGAACGCGACGAGACTCGCGTAGGGGTGCTCGGGTCCGTGAGTGGCCAGCACCGCCAGCCGTTGGCCGCCGAGCAGGTCGCGGAGGACCTCGGCGGCTTCGGGCTCGGGCGTCACGGCTTCAGGTCCCTGCCGTAGAGCTCCCAGCCGTCGCTGCGCTGGTCGGCCCAGAAGACGGTGTCACCGACGACCACGGGGCTCGCCTGCCGGGCGTCGTGGTCGCACACCGCGTAGGCCTCGTCGCGCGCGAAGTCGTAGGCCCAGATGTCTCCGTCGCCGGACGCGTCGGTCGACACCCAGACGGCGACGCCGCGGCCGAGCGCGAGGGATGAGGGCGCCCCGGGCGCCCGGCACAGGACCCCGGTCTTCTTTGCGTCCCGGTCCCAGGCCGCGATCGCCGTGGAGCCGCGACCCGTCAGCGTCGACCACGCGACGCGACGCCGGTCGATGGCCACCGAGGTGCCCGCCTTGGCGAGCAGGCGCTGTTCGCCGTCGCGGTTGGAGCGCGTCCAGACGGCGGCGGTCTTGCCGCGCCCGGCGATCCAGGCGACCCACAGTCCCGAGGCGGCCAGGTCTCGCACGCGTCCGGCGACGGGCACGGAGAAGGTCTCGTCGGTCACGTCATGCACGCCGATCAGCACGTCGTCGGCCGCCGCGGCGTCCGCGCCGCGCTCGACCCAGACGATGGCGTTGCCCGAGATCGCCGGGTCTCGCCCGGCCTCCGCGACCGTCCAGCGCCGGGTGGTCGTCTGGTTGTATCCCTGGATGCGCGGCGAGCCCTCGCCGCGGCGGCCGGGCCACGCCGCCCAGACGATCTTCTCGCGGGACGCGGCCGGGAAGCCGGTGCCCCGCCCGGCGCTCGATGGCCCGAGCAGCCTGTCCTGCCGCCCTGTGGCGACGTCGTAGGCCCACAGACCGGCGATGGACTTTCTGCGGTCGCGCTGCTCCCACACGACCTGCGCGTCCGTCGCCGTCAGGCCGAGCGCCTCATCGGGCCACACCAGCGAAGCGGCGCGGAACTCGACGCCCGGTGGCCCGTTCGCCGTCGCGTCGGCCGAAGCGGGTGACGGGCCGGGGAGCACGCCGGTGGCATACGCGATCAGGCCGGGCGCAGCAAGGGCAAGCACGAACGCGGCGATCACGACGGCTCTCAGCTTCACAGGCCTTCCCCTCCCCGGGCGCGGTCCTTGCGGTCCCTGTACCCGCCACCGCTTCATCGAACCCCTGTCGTGTGACGGGTCTTCCCGCGAGCGCCGGAGGTGGAACGCTACGACCGTTCAGTCGCGCCGGATGTCAGAAGAGGGATTCGAGCAGCCGGACCGCAAGCCTCCCGACCGGGAGGGCGATCGCGCCTCAGGTGCCGCCCGGCGGCGGGGGGTCGGTGACGTACGACACGTACATGAAGAGGCTGACGCCGCCGGTCAGGATCGCGGCGATCCCCATGTCGAGCCGGGCGAAGCGGCGGAACCCTCCCCAGACGGTCCACGCGCCGAGGCCGATCGCCACGATGTCGGCGGCGAGGATCAGAAGGCGCGTCCCCGGCTGCGCGACGAGGAACGGCCCCGCCAGCAGACCGAAGAGGCCGGCGACCACGGCGACGGAGCCCAAGTCGGGCAGGATCCGGCGTGGAGGCGCCGGCGGACCCTCGCCGGGCCGCGGCTCGCCGCCGGCGACTGGCGGCGGCGCCGGCGGCGGTGCCGAGACGGCCGGCGTGGCCGGCACCTCCGGCGGGCCGGCCGCGCCCTCGGCTTCCGCGTCGCCATGTGTATCCGGGGGATCCACCATCCGGCGAGTGTACCGGCATCCGCTCCCGGCGTCGACGACCGCGGCTCAGCTGAGCCGGGCGGCGGCGCGCATCGGCGCCGCCGCCCGGCTCGGTCTCACGCCTCGGTCTCGGAGCGCCGGCGATTGACCCGCAGGACGATGCCGATGATGACCATGACCAGCGTCGCGACGACGGCGATGATGATCACGATCACCGTGATGTTCGAGCTCTCGCTCGCGGCGGCGGTCTCCGCCACCGGCTCCACGAAGCGATAGGTGTCGATGTTGTTGTAGCTGTACAGGACGGCTCCCTGCTGCTCCCCGGTGGCGTTGCCGGGCACGTGCACCCAGCCCTGCCACCGCGCCGTGTCGTACGCCTCCAGCTGGAACGGGTAGGCGAGGATCGCGTAAGGGGCGGATTCGTAGAAGATCTGCTGCATCCGCTCGACGATCGGCTTGCGCGCCGCTTCGTCGATCGTCTGCGACTGCTGCGTGTTCAGCTCCGTGTACTCGGGGTCGGTCCAGAGGCAGTCGTTCCACCCCTCGACCTGCTGCGGCGTGTAGATCCCGAGCATGAACTGCGGGTCCACGTCCTGGGTCCAGTACCAGATGAAGAGATCCCAGTCCGGCGCGTACGTGTTGCCCTTGTAGTTGTACTGGGCGTCGATGAGCGCGCCCGCGTCGAGTACCTGGTACTCGAGCTTGATGCCGACGTCCTTGAGCCAGCCGACGATGAGCTTGCCGGCGGTCTGGTTCTCGGGCGCGTCCGACGTGGCGTAAAAGCGCAGGCTGAGCTTCTCGCCGTCCTTGGTCTCGCGGAAGCCGTCGCCGTCGGTGTCCTGGTACCCGGCGGCGTCGAGAAGCTCGTTGGCCTTGGCGGGGTCGTAGGTGAACAGGCTCTCGGCCG
>CAYTRM010000045.1:0-11976 GCA_964440225.1 uncultured Thermoleophilia bacterium
CGTGGCGGCGCTGGCCGTCGTCGATCCGGCTCTCGCGGCAAATGGTACGGTGACAGGACGGGTCGCGGAGATCGGCACCGGTCTTCCTTTGGCCGATGTGCGCGCATACTTCAACGGTCTCGACCCTGAGAACGACAGCGTGGCCGTCAACGTATTGACCAGTGCCGACGGCACCTACAGTCTCTCGATGCCGGCCGGCGGCTACCGCGTCATGTTCGTGAGGGATTTCTTGGGCTGGTGGGAGCAGTACTACAACGGACGTGACTCCGTCGCCCTGGCCGATCGCGTGACAGTCGTCGCCGGCAAGAGCACGGCGGGCGTGAACGGCCAGTTCGCGCATATCGCGGCAGGCTGGCTGCGAGGCACCCTCCACGACGCCGGTACCGGGATGCCCCTGTCGGGCGCACACATAGCGATTCACAAGTGGGACGGCCAGTGGCACAGCCCGGACTACTACGTCTTCGCCGACTCGACCGGCTCATTCGCCAAGCAACTGCCCGCCGGGACGTACCGTCTCGGGTTCGCATGCTCGGGCTATGACGCGCGATATTACGTCGACCATCTCGTGTTCGCCGACGCCGACCTGGTCGTGGTTGACGATGGCGGGACGACCACTGTGGACGCGACCATGCGTGTGACTCCCGGATGGATCGAAGGAGTCACACGCGACTTCAACGGCAACATCGTGGCGGGCATCATCGTGGACGCCCTCGATGCATCGACTGGTGCGCTGGTCGCAACCGGCATGACCGATCAGGATGGGGCGTACAGTCTGGGGCCGATCACCGGGGCCCCGGGGCTGAAGCTCGTCGTCCGCTTCACCGATCCCGGCTCGACCTTCCCCGTGCAGTACGGCGGCGGCGCCCGGGATCTGGCCGCCGCAACACGCTACGATGCGGAGCCGGGGTACTTCCGGCGGGTCGTCAGTCCGAGGCTCTACACCGGTACGGCCTCGATACAGGGCACGCTGCGGGATGACGACGGCAGGCCTGTCCCCGGAGTCTGGGTCAGCGCGCGCCGCAAGATCGATTCATCCACCATCGTGGCGGTGAAGACCGATGCCGACGGGCACTACCTTGTGGCCCCTTTGCCGGTCGCGGGAACGACCACGTACACACTCGACTTCTTCTCCCCCGACGACGGGTACTTCCACGAGTACTGGCAAGACGCGACGAGCTCCGACACCGCCACCCCGATCGAGCTGAGCGCGGGAACTGCGTTGACGATCGATGAAGTGCTCGGGACGATGTGTTCGATCAGGGGGACGGTCGCCGACCATAGGGGTGCGTTACACCGCATCTCCGTCACGCTCTACGACGATCAGGGGGAGGCCGTCAAGCTGACGCAGACTTCCTCGACGGGAGAGTATGCGTTCACCGGCCTGCGGTCTGGTATGTACCGGGTCGGCTTCACCGATTCGACCGGGCGGCATGTGGCTGAATACCACGCTGATGCCGACAGCCTGGATGCCGCGACGCCTGTCGTCCTCACCGCTACGGCGCCTGACGCGATCGTCCCTGCGACGCTGCTGCCGACGACGATCAGCGGCACCGCCCGTGGGGTCGTCGTACTCCAGCGAATCCTGGTCACCCTGTACGACGGCGATGGGGTCGCCCTCAGGACCGCGTCGACGGACGGCAACGGCATCTACGACTTCGGCCCCGTCGCGCTCGGCGACTACCGTATCGGCTTCGAGGACCCGGATGGAGAGTGGAGGCCGGAGTTCTACGACGATGCCGCGTCGCTGGACGCCGCGACCGTCGTGAGTCTCACCGCTGCCACGCCCTACGCGGTCGCCGACGCACAGTTGACGGCGAACATGAGCATCCGCGGCTCCGTCGAACCCGACACGGACTTCGATTGGCTGCCGCCGTGGCCGAACGACATCGAGGTGACGCTGTACCGTCTGGACGGCAGCGTGGTGGACACCGTCGTGACTGGAGGCGGCTTCAAGTTCGGCGCGCTCGTACCCGGCGACTACCGCCTCCTGTTCGTCGACCCCAGCAGGCAGTACGTGGACGAGTACTACGACGACGCTCCGGGCTGCGCACTTGCCGCGTCCACGATCCACGTCGACGACGCGAACCCTCACGTCTATGCGAGTGAGCAACTCCAGCCGGTCGTCGGACCGCCCGGAGCGAAGCCCGATGGCTCTGCCGAGGTCGCGAACGAGATCATCGGGCCGGTCAACAACGGCGGACTGGGCAATGCACTGGACATGGACGGCGACATCCTCGTCGTCGGCTCCAAGTGGCAGTGGCTGGGCGATGCCGGGGGCAACCCGGGCGTGGCGTACATCTACGACCGACGCGGCGGCTCGATGATCAGGACGTCGGTCCTCGCGTCTCCGGACCCGACGGATTACGGCTGCTTCGGCAGCGACGTGGCCATCGAGGGCGACAGGATCGCAGTCGCCGAGTTCCGTGACGACGGCCGGGGGCTCAACCCGGGCGTCGTGCATGTGTTCGAGCGAGACGAGATCGGCTGGGAGTTGAAGGCGACGCTCCGTCCGGGCGGCAGCGACAAACTGCTGCACCGCGGCTTTGGGGCGTCCCTGTCGATGAGCGGCGACACAATCGTCGTCGGGGCGCCGTATGCGAAGCTGAACGGCGAGACCGAGGCGGGTGTCGTCTATGTCTTCGCGCGGAGCGGCGATGTGTGGAAGCAGCAGGCCAAGCTCGCCGCCGCATCACCCAGCGACGACGACTTCTTTGGCCGCTCCGTCGCCGTTCACGGCGACCGGCTCGTCGTCGGCGCCGACATGGACGACACCGCGGCCGGCGTCAACGCCGGATCCGCCTTCGTCTTCACCCGATCCGGCGTCACGTGGACGCGGCGCGCGATGCTGCGGCCGAGCGACGCCGACATCGGGATAGGGTTCGGCAGCAAGGTCGCGATCTCGGCCGACACCATCATGGTCGCTGCCACCGGGCAACTCTACGACCAGGGCGCCGTGTACGTGTACGAGCCCTCCGGCGCCGCATGGACGGAGCGGGCGCGGCTCATCGCCGGCGACGGCCAGCCGAGTGACCGGTTTGGCCGGTCACTCGCGCTCGACGGCGACACCGCCGTGGTGGGATCGACCGCCGAGGGGTCCGACGACGCCTCCGGCCAGACGACCAACGGCGCGGCCTACAGGTTCACGCGCATCGGCGGTAGCTGGTATCAGGAGGCCCGTCTGGCCGCCGACAAGGGCGCGCTTTCAAGCGGCGTCGGATCCGCCGTGGCGGTCTGCGGGCGGGTCATCGCCGTCAGCGATACCGCCTACCGCAAGCATCCGGAGTTCGCGCGCAGCGGTGCGGTGCGTCTGTTCGAGCCGCACCGCACCGCCGTGGACTCACCGCTCGTGGTCGCTGCGGAGGACGGGGTGCTGAAGAACGACCAGAGCCCGTCCTCCGAACCTCTGCAGGCGCGGCTGGTGGACGCGGATGGCGGCGTTCTCGGAGATCATGCCGCGACCGCCCGCGGGACGGTGGACCTGTCGTCCGACGGCGCCTTCTCCTACATGCCGTCGGCCGGCTACACGGGCGTTGACGGCTTCTTCTACCAAGCGTACACGTCCGAGTGGCAGTCGGAAGCCACGCCGGTCACGGTCACCGTCAACGATCTCACTGCTCCGGCGATCGCGGCGACGGACCTGGCCAAGGGCTGGGTCAACACCCCCGTCACCGTCACGCTGTCGACCGGCGCCGCCACGGATGTCGCCGCCGCCGAGTACCGCCGTCGCGGACCCGGCCTTTGGCATCGCTACCTGGAGCCCTTCCAGGTCTCTCGCCAGGGCGCCAGCACCTACGACATCCGGGCGCGGGACGTGTACGGGAACAGTGCCACCCGCGCCTTCACGGTCCGTGTCGATACGAAGCGTCCCACCCCACGGGCACCGACCGCCGCGACGGTGACGCGCGGCCGCACCGCGACGCTCAAGTACAAGATCGCGGACGCCAGACCCGGAAGCCCCAGCGCCACGGTGACGATCAGAGTCCGGGATGCGCGCAACAGGGAGAAGTGGCGGGTCATCCTGAGGAACAAGCCCGTGAACAAGCTGCTCAGGTACGCGTTCCGGTGCTCGCTGCCCCGCGGGACCTACCGCTTCCTGGTGACGGCTACCGACGCTGCCGGCAATCGCGGGACCAAGCCGGCAAGCAACAAGCTGGTGGTGAGGTAGGGGCGGTGTCCCGTGTCAAGGTTCTTGGAGAGATAGGGCCGCAAATAGGTGTGGATCGACGCGGTGTATGGCATGGGGCTCACGCCAGCCGAGCGACTCATGCGGCCTGACCCGGTTGTACAGCTCGAGGACCCCTCTGCACGCATTCTGCAACACAAATCCCCGGTCCGCGATTGGCTTCGTTTGGACACCTTGGGAAGCGAGCCACTGATTTGCGCTGTAAATCGCCACAGTTCTTGTGGCTCCCTCTGACACCTCGCGAGGAATCATCCACATCGCTCCTGAGCTCGGCGTGGAGATCGCCATCGGGCGCGTGGGCACGCTGAACGGCTGGCGGACGCTATGGCGCCGGCGCGGCCAGAGTGAAGTAGAAGGTCGCTCCCTTCTCGAGCTCCGACTCGGCCCACACCCGCCCCCCGTGATGCCGGACGATGCGGTCCACGGTGGCGAGGCCGATGCCCTCGCCCTCGAACTGATCACCGGTGTGCAGGCGCTGGAAGACGCCGAAGAGGTTCTTCACATACCTGGGGTCGAAACCGACGCCGTCATCCTTGACGAAGAAGACCCGTTCACCGCCGTCGCTGAGGACGCCGCACTCGATGTGCGCCTCGGGGCTTGTCTTCGTGAACTTCCAGGCATTGCCCAGCAGGTTCGAGAGAACGACCTCGGCGAGTGTCTCATCGGCGTTCGCCTGCATGTCACGAGCGATCGTCACGTCGACGATGCGCTCGGGGTCAGCCTCTTGCAGGGCCTGAATGACCTCCTCCGACATCAGCGACAGGTCCACCTCCGTCCGGACCAGCTCTCGGCGGGAGGTGCGGGCGAGCGCGAGCAGGCTGTCGATGAGGGAGCCCATCCGCTGTGACGCGGCTCGCACGCGCTCGAGGTGCTCGATGGCGTCATCCCCGAGCCGATCGCCGACGTCCTCGATCACCATCGCGCTGAATCCGTCGATCGAGCGGAGTGGTCCGCGCAGGTCGTGGGACACCGAGTAGGCGAACGATTCGAGTTCGTGGAGCGCCTCCTCGAGCTGCTCCGTGCGCTGCACGACACGCATCTCCAGCTCGGCATTGAGAAGCCGTACGTCGGCCTCCGCACGCTGCGCCCGCATCCTGGTGCGGTGCATGTACTCCACGATCAGGGAGATGGCGCTGCAGCTGACGACGAAGACGATCACCGACCGCCACTCGGACGAGCTGATGGCTCCGGCCTGGACCCAGAAGTAGGTGAGGGCTACCGACAGGCCGGTTGCGAGCAGGCCTGCGGCCAAGCCTCCAAGGAGCGCGGCCAGGATCACCATAGGGTAATAGGTGACGAAGTGGACGCTCCCTTCGGCGTAGCCGAAGAGCGTCAACCTCAGAACCGTCCCGATGACTGGAAGAACCACCGCCGCGCCAAGGCCCAGCCACGTGCGATCCCACATGCCCTGCCACGTACTCAATGATGCCCCTGATCCGACCGAGACGCCGGAGACACAGGAATTGTATAGCAGGCGTGGCAGACCTCAAGCGTGTTGCCGCATCCCCCGGCAGCCGCTGTCAGTCGCCGACGCGGCATTCGTCTTGTGGCGCAGCGCCGCGGTCCCGGCGCCCGGCCTTGCCCGATGGTGGGGCCAGGGCGGACAATCCGGCGGGGCCTGACACCCGCGAAGGGAGCCGACATGGACGAGATCGCCGCTACGATCGCCGAGCAGCTGCTCGACCGGACCCGGGCGTTCGTGCGCGAGGAGCGCCTGCCGGGCGCCGCCGTGGGCCTCGTCACCCGTGGCGGCCTGGCATGGGCCGGCGCCGCCGGCTTCGCCGACCTCGCCACTGCGCGCCGACCGGACGCCGACACGCTCTACCGCATCGCCTCCAACACCAAGGTCTTCACGGCGATCGGGGTCATGCAGTTGCGTGACGAGGGACGCCTGCGCCTCGACGACCCTCTGGTCGTGCACCTGCCGGAGTTCGCCGCGGTCACCGACCCCTTCGGCCCGCTCGAGGACGTGACCATCCGCCGCCTCTTGACGCACGAGTCGGGCCTGCAGGGCGAGCACCCCTGTGCCGACCTCACGCGACCCGCCGAACTGCGCCGCGAGCAGGTGCTCGCGGCGCTCGGCGACGTGCGGGTCGCGATCCCCCCTTCGAGCGCCAACAAGTACAGCAATATCGGCTTCGACCTGCTCGGCGAGGTCGTGGCGCGTCTGGGCGGCGGCGACTACGAGGAGGTGCTGCAGAGGCGCGTCCTGCGGCCGCTGGGGATGGCCGCCACCACCTGTCATCCCGCGGGGGACCTCGAGGGTCGCTGCGCGGTCGGCTACGACGTCCGCGAGTACTCCGACGTACTCCGCCCCGCCAGGATCCTCGACCCGGACCTCATGCCCGGTTGCGGCATGCTCTGGTCGACGGTCGCCGACCTGGCGCGCTTCATCGCCTTCGCCATGACCGCCGATCGCTGGAGCGACGCCGCTCACCCCGTGCTCTCGCCGCGCTCGCTCGCCGAGATGCAGGATTGTCGCCTCGCCGACGGTGGCTCGCCGCCGTCCTACCAGGGGCTGGCCTGGTACGCGGCGCCCGCGCCCGACGGCACGCTCTGGCTGGGTCACGCCGGCGGCGTGCCCGGCTTCATCAGCCGCACGTTGTTCCGGCCCGAGGACGGCGCCGGCGTCGTCGTCCTGCTGAACGGCGTCGCCGACGCCGACAAGCTCGCCATGGAGCTGGCGACGCTGGCCGCGGGTGCGGTGCGCGGCCGGCCGCAGCCGGAGCCGCCCGCTCCGCCCGCGGCGCCGCCCCTGGAGGTGGAGCGCCTGCTCGGGTCCTACCAGGACGACGACGACTCCAGCGCCGTCGTTCGCGTCGAGTGGCGCCACGGGCAGCTGACGCTGGTCGGCGAGCGCGATGCCGACGTGCTCGTCGCCACGCGCGACGCGCTGGCGTGGATCGTGCGCAGCGGGCGCCCGGCCGGGGAGGCGGCGCGCTTTCTCGTTGACGATCGCGGCGCGGTCACCGGCCTGAACGTGGCCGGGTATCCGTACCGGCGCCTGCGCGCGGAGCGCGTGTAGCGGCGAGGGCCGCGTCGGTGATACCCCATCTCTCCTGCGGGGATTCAGCTCCCGGCCGTCGTCGCCGATACATGCGAGGGGGCGCGCCGCCGGCGGTGGGGCGTCGCCGTGACAAGCTTGCCCGTGAGGAGGGCGCGAGATGAGCGTAAAGAAGATCCTGGTCATGTCCACCGTCCTGTTGACGGGCTGCGCGCTCCTGGCGTCCGCGGTCGTGACGTCGGCCGCCTCCGCGGCTCCGCTCAAGGCGACCGACTATTCCGTGCGCGCGCACTGGCTGCACCTGCCGGACAAGGCCCGGATGAACGTCGACGTCTTCTACATCTACCCGACCGCGTACACCGCGGCTCCGGGCGGCCCCGAGATCTGCCCCGTAGACGACCTCGGCATGATGAAGAGCGCGCAGGTGGCCTACTCCCGGCAGGCCACGGCCTTCAGGAACTTCGCCAACATCTACGCGCCCTACTACCGGCAGGTGGATGCCGCGTATCAGCTCTCTCTGTCCCCGAAGCAGCAGGAGAAGATCATCGAGGGCGCGCCGGCGACGGACGTCTTCGCGGCCTTCAGGCGCTTCATCAATCACTACAACCACGGCCGACCGTACATCCTCGCGGCGCACTCCCAAGGCTCGGCGGTGCTCCGCTACCTGCTCTCGGACTACATGAAGGATCACCCGCGCATCTACAAGCGGATGGTCGCCGCGTACGTCGTCGGCCAGTCCATCACTCCCGCCTACCTGGCGAAGAACCCGCACCTCAAGTTCACGAGGCGCGCGAACGACACCGGGACCATCATCTCCTGGAACACCGAAGCGCCGACGATCGCCGCGAAGAATCCTGTGACGCTTCCGGGCGGCATCGCCGTCAACCCGATCACCTGGACGAGGAAGACGACGTTGGCGAGGGCCGGCAAGAGTCTCGGCTCCATCGAGCTGGACCTGGCGACCGGCGGTACTCCTGTGCTGGACGAGAACGGGAAGATCAAGCGGGTGATGGGCCTCGCCGATGCCCGCGTCAACGCGAAGAAGGGCGTCGTGATCTGTACCACCGTCAACCGCGAGGACCCGCCGTACTACATCCCGGGCGGCTTCCCGATGGGCGTCTACCACACCTTCGACTACCCGTTCTACTTCTTCGACATCAGGGTGAACGCCCACGAGCGGGTCCGCCACTTCTTCGCCGAGCACCCGGCGTATCGCCGCTGAGGCCAGGGCGCGGCTTCGCACCTCGGGTCGGGCGGCCCGAACCAGCCTCCCCCGGGTCTGCGTCGCCGCCGCTCGTGTGAGAGACTCGCGGCCCATGCGTGACCGCCGCGACACCACCCTCAGGCCTCTGGACCACCCGTGCTGATCTCCGCCGTCGGGTGGCTCGTCTGCTTCATCGCCGGGGTCGCGCTCCAGCGCCGCCTTCGCGACCCCCAGCGCGCCTCCCACGCGCTGTTCCTCTTCGTCCTCTGGGTGCTGGCGCCGCTGGCGGTGGTGTACGCCTACACCACGGTCGAGGTGCGGCCGGCGTTCGTGGCCGCGTTCGCCTGCGTTGTCGCGACGGCATGGGTCACGGTCATAGCCGGCATGCTCTGGGCGCGGCTCGGCGGGCGAGACCGGGCCGAGGCCGGGGTGATCGCCTACGGGACCACGATGGGCAACACGGCGATCCTCGGGTATCCGTTCGCGACCCTCATCTTCGGCGGCCCCGGCCTCGCGCTGGCCGTGGTGTTCACCGAGTTCCAGTTCCTGATCCCTACCCAGGGCGTCATCCTGGGCATCGCGCGTCACTACGCGGGGCCCGGAGCGCGTGGCCGGCGTGCGCCGGGCCTGCGGCAACTGCTCCGCACCTGGTTTCTCAACCCGCCGGTGGTCGTCGGGGCGGTCGCCGTCGCTCTGCGGCTGCTCGGCGTGGACATCACCGCCCTGGTCGAGCCCATCGGGTCCCCCGTCGGGCTGCTGGTCGGGTTCGTCGGGTTCCTGCAGCTCGGCCTCGCCGTCTCGCTCAAGCCGCTGCGCCACGGTCGCGGCGATCTGTGGCGGGCCGCGGTGACGGTGCTCCTTCGCATCAGCCTGATGCCGCTCCTTCTGCTGGCGGTAGGCTGGGTGGCGGGCATCGACATCCCCGGTGTGTTCCTGCTGCTGGCGGCCATGCCCGTGGCCTTCTACACGATGGTCGTCTCGTCGGTGTTCGACCTCGACAGGGAGCTCGCGCGGCTGCTCGTCGCCGTCTCCACGCCCGTCGTCATCGCCGGAGTCCTGGTCTGGCAGCTCGTCGCCTGACGCGGCGCCGGGATGCGGATCCGGCGAGCGGCGCGCGGCCTCAGTCCGCCGGCGACCACCTGGCCTGCCAGGCGCCTATCGGCATGAGGACCTCAGTGGGCCGGAATCCCTCGTCCGCCCACTGGTACAGCCAGCCGACGGAGCTCCTGCCGACGCGCGACGGGTCCGGTCCCCGGCCGGAGCCGAGGCCCGTCACGCCGTCCTCCGAGTACACGCCGTCGCTGAGGCTGAGGAACTGGTACGCGATCGGTGTCCGCGCCGTGCTCGCGTCCAGGCTGGTGAGACGCACCTTGATCCCGTACTTCCACTCGTAGGCGCCGTAGCCGTCGCCGAACTCGCTGGGGCCGCCGTCGTCATCGGGATTCGGCAGGCGCTTGACGGCGAGGACCGCGATCTGTTCGCTGTGCGTCTGGCCGCTGGTCTGGTCGTACCAGTCCACCTGGACGGTGTCGCCCAGTCGCCCGCTCCAGGACGGCCCGTCGCGGTCGGAGATGGTGACCGCGGGCTCGTGCCGCGCCGGGGCGTCGGGATCGGCGGAGGGCGGCTGGTCCACAGGCGACTGCGCCACGGCCGGCGCGTCCGCTCCGGCGCCCGCGTCACCCTCCGGCCGGCGCTGGAGCGCCGTGCCGCCGGCTGCTTTCTCCTGTTAGAGTGCTGGGCGAACGGCACTGCACCTCGGGACAAGGGGATTCGGACATGGGCGACACGGCTGATCGCGCGGCCTTCACGGTGGCGCATATCGACGACATACCGTTCGAAGAGGGCAGCTCTCCGGGCACGGAGTGGAAGCCGGTCCGGCGCTTCTTCGGCATCGACTCGTTCGGCACCAATCTCGCCAGGGCCAGCGAGGCGGGAGACGTGCTGACGCACGACCACGACGAGGTGAAGGCGAACCACGAGGAGCTCTTCCTGATCGTCTCGGGCCACGCGACCTATCGCGTGGGCGGCGTGGAAGTCGACGCGCCGGCGGGGACGTTTCTCCACGTGCCCGATCCCACGGTGGTGCGCGGTGTGGTCGCCCGCGAGGCGGGCACCGTGATGCTCGTCGTCGGAGCCGAGTCCGGCTGCGCGTTCGTGCCGTCGGAGTGGGACACGCGGCCGCTCCCGGAGTGAGGCGCGTTCGGCTCCGGGCACGCGCCTGAGGAGGAAGCGGAGTGTCTACCGCGGCGCCCGCACGGACCGTCGAGATCGCCCGCGGCGTGCACTGGCTGCCGCTGCGCGGCGCCAACGTCTACTTCGTGCGCTCAGGCGATTCCTGGGCGCTGATCGACGCCGGCTACCCCGGCTCCGCGCGGACCATCGCTGCGGCCGCCGGCCGGCTGTGCGGAGCCGCCGGCCGGCCGGCGGCGATCCTGATCACGCACGGCCACCCCGACCACATCGGTAGCGCCGTCGCCCTGGGCGCCGAGTGGCGGGCGCCGGTCCTGGTCCCGGCGGGTGAGAAGCCATACGTCGACGGCACGGCGCTCTACCCCGAGCCGCTGGTCGCCTGGCTCGAGCGGGTCCTGCCGCGGCGGGCCATGGACGCGCTCGTCCGCGGCAGCGACCTCGGCGCCGCCGTCCGGTCCTTCGACCCGCAGGCGGGCGCGCCCGGACTGCCGGACTGGGCGTGCGTGCCGACTCCGGGCCACACGCCGGGCCACACCGCCTTCTTCCGCCTCGGCGACAGGACGCTGATCGCCGGCGATGCCGTCCTCACCATGGCCTGGTCGAGCCGGCTGGGCGGAGGCGGGGCCGGCTGGCTGTGGGATTTCGTGCGCCGCCGGCCGAGCCTCTCGGGCCCGCCGACCATCGTCACCTGCGACTGGCGGGACGCCGCAGCGTCCGTCCTCGCGCTCGCCGACCTCGAGCCCTGGGTGCTCGCGACCGGCCACGGCAGGCCGCTCGCGGGGAGGCGCGCCGCTCAGGCGCTACGCGTCTTCGCGGCGCGGGTCGCGGCGGCCGGTCCGGCGCCTGGTCCGGCGTGCGCCCGGCGGTCGTGACGCGCTCGTCGCCGTACTACCGGTCGGCGCCGTCGTCCTCGGGAGCCGCCGGCGGCGCGGGCTTGTAGCGTCGCTCGACGAGCCACCTGCGGACGCGCGCCTCGATGTGGTCGCGCGCGTCGCGGAACGCTGCCAGCCGCTCCTCGTCGTTCTCCCCGGCGCGCCCCGGGTCGGTCAGCGGCCAGTATTCGCGCGTCCCCTTGCCCGGGTACATGGGGCAGGCCTTCTCGTCCCGGTCGCAGACGGTGATGAGGAAGTCGAACGTGGCCGTGCCGATGAAGTCCTTCAGGCCGTCGACCTGCTGACCGCGGATGTCGATCCCGCGCTCGGCCATCACCTGGACCGCCAGCGGGTGGATGTCGTGAGGAGTAGTCCCGGCGCTGTATGCCTCAAACCCGTCGTCCGCGAAGGCGCGCAGAAAGGCCTCCGCCATCTGGCTGCGCGCGCCGTTGGCGCTGGAGAGAAACAGGACCTTCTTGCGCACAATCGCCTCCCGGTGGATTGCCGACGAGGATGATACTAC
>CAYTRM010000046.1:0-11920 GCA_964440225.1 uncultured Thermoleophilia bacterium
GTAGTTGAGCGCCGGAGGAGGCCCGAGGAGCAGCCAGACGGCCAGCGTGACGGTGGCGATGACGATCACCACCGGCACGAAGTACGCGGCGATGACGTCGGCGAGCCTTGCGATCGGCGGCTTGGAGCCTTGCGCCTGCTCGACCAGCCGGATGATCTGCGCCAGCGCGGTCTCAGAGCCGACGCGCGTCGCCTTGAAGGTGAAGGAGCCGGTCGTGTTCATGGTGGCGCCGATGACCTCGTCGCCGGCGCCCTTGGCCACCGGGATGGACTCGCCGGTGAGCATGGACTCGTCGACCGGCGACGCCCCGTGCTCGACGACGCCGTCTACCGGCACGCGTTCGCCGGGACGCACGACCACGCGGTCTCCCACCAGCACCTCCGCGACCGGCACGTCGAGCTCGGCTCCGTCGCGCACCACGCGCGCCGTGCGCGGCTGCAGCCCGATCAGCGCCTTGATCGCGGCGCCGGTCTGGCCTTTGGCGCGCGCTTCGAGCAGCCGTCCGAACAGGATCAGGGTGATGATGAACGCCGAGGAGTCGAAGTACATCGGCTCGCCGAGGCCCTGGTACGCGAAGAAGGCGGGGAAGAGGACGCCGAGGACGCTGTAGAGGTAGGCCGCCGACGACCCCATGGCCACCAGGGTGTTCATGGTCGTGGTGCCGTGCTTCAGCGCCGACCAGGCGGTCGTGTAGAACTGCCGGCCGACCCAGAACTGGACGACGCTGGCCAGGGCCCAGAGCAGGTAGCCGTTGTGCAGCCACTCCGGCAGGAAGGGGAACCAGTGCGGCTGCATGGTGCCGACGAAGATGACGGTGCTGAGCACGAAGCCGACGACGACCTTCTGCTTCAGCCGCCGGTAGGCGGCGGCTCGCGCCGCCTCTTCGGCGGTCGTCGCCGGCTCGGCGCCGGCCTCGACCGTCTCCGCCGGGGCGACTTCGTACCCGGCGCCGCGCACCGCGGCGACGAGATCGTCGTACGTCGCCTGCCCGGCGACGTACGTGACGGTCGCCTTCTCGGTCGCCAGATTGACGTCGGCCGAGAGCACGCCCTGGGGCTTGCTCAGGGCGCGCTCGACGCGGGCGACGCAGCTGGCGCAGGTCATGCCGATGATCGGGATGGTCTCCCGCGCCGTGACGACGCCGTAGCCGGCGCCCTCGACGGCGGCGACGAGGTCGCCGGTGGAGGTCGCGCGCGGG
The DNA here is from genome assembly GCA_964440225.1 of uncultured Thermoleophilia bacterium. GTDB lineage: Bacteria > Actinomycetota > Thermoleophilia > UBA2241 > UBA2241 > CAIXSE01. Next base: position 1,199 of record CAYTRM010000046.1, read on the forward strand.
TCGAACTTGACCGTCGCCTTCTCGGTGGCGAGGTTGACCGCGGTCGAGTCAACGCCGTCGACCTTGGCGATGGCGCGCTCGGTCCGCGCCACGCAACTGGCGCACGTCATGCCGGTGATCGGCAGGTCTATCGTGGTCTCGTGGTCGTCCATCGAGCCCTCATCCTTCGTTGCCGGCTCACAATGAGTATACCCACCAGGGGTATCCAGCCTCGCGTTCCGGTGCCGGGTCTCTTCGCCGCGACCAGTCCGCGTCACGGCGGCGAGGCGCGCTGAGGCGCGGCAGGTGGCCGACCGGCGCCGGCGTCGGCGCGTTGCGCCCGGTCCCTCGGTGGAGAGGACGGCCCCGCGCGTCAGTCCTGTACGGAGGTTCGCGGGGTTCCGGCCTTCGGCAGCGCCCCGCCGGACGTCCGCAGGCGGGGCACGGCTACGCGACCGGCGCCCGGCGTCACGCGGGGAGCCGCCATGTGCGTCTGCGTGGCGACGACCCTGAGGCCGGCAGAAGGCACCGCAGGGCTGCGGTGGTTCGGCGCCACAATGATGACCACCGCCGTCAGGATCGCCACCGGCAGCAGGACCCAGAGCGTTCTGCCCCGGCGTCGCCCGTCGGACGCCGACCGCCCGGTCAGCGAGACTCGAGGCACAGTGGCGGCGGGTAGCAGCCGCTCTCGAGGACGCGGGCGCAGGCCATCGCCGCGTCGCCTTCGAAGGCCGCTCCGGCCTGCTCCCGCAGGATCCTCCTCACGTCGTGGGCGGCAGTGCAGCCCTGCTGGCCGTTCAGAAGGTTCTCGGCCGCGTCCGCGACCGCGATGATGGTCGCCTCGGTCTCGATCTGGTCGCCGCTGAGGCCGCGGGGATACCCGGTCCCGTCGTAGCGCTCGTGGTGCTCGAGGACGATCAGCGGAATCGGATGCGCGACGCCGATCGAGCGGAGCATCTCGTAGCCGAACTGCGGGTGGTGCCGGTCCGGAGCATCCTCGTCGACGCTGTGCCCCGGGGTGTGGTACGCGGTGAGCGCGAGCCCCGCCTTGCCGACGTCGTGCACCTCGGCGGCCGCCATGGCGAGAGCGGTGCGCTCGGCCGGGAGGCCAAGCTCGAGCGCGACGAGCTCGGTGAGCCGGGCCACTCTTCGCTGATGGATCGCGATGCGAGGGTTCTTGCGGTGCTCCACCGGCCAAAGGGAGGCGGTCGTGAGACCGTTCGGGTCGTCAGCGGCGGCTCGCGGCCGGCAGCTGCAGAACAGGACGTCCGCTCCATTCCAGCGTCCGGGGGTCATGCGGGTCTCGGCCGGCACCGGCTCCCCGGATCTCGCGAGGAGAGGCAGCTCGCAGATACTGGTGCGGCCTTCGACCATCCCGCGAACGATCCGGCGGGCGTCCTCCCGGCGCTCGGCGGGGTGGAACTCCTCGACGGCCATGCCCAGCGCCTCGCTGAACTCGTAGCCGAGCACACGGCGCACCGCCTCGTTGGTGAAGAGGACGCGGCCCTGCATGTCGACGACGAAGAAGAGGTCGTAGCTGGTCTCGACGAGAGCCCGGAGGTTGGTCTCGCTCTTGCGGAGGGACTGCTCGGCGCTCATGCGGTCGAGCAGCGCGCCGGCCTCGCGGCCGATCCCGACGAGCAGTGAGCGCTGGTCGTCCGCAAAATGATGGCGCCGCTTCGACGCCACGTTGAGAGCGCCGAGCACCCTGTCCCGGCCTGCGAGCGGGATGCTCGCGACCGAGAGAAAGTCCCAGCGGCGCGCCCGGCCGGGTGCGAGCCGCTCGTAGTGCTCCAGGAACAGCGGTCGCTCATCGAGGAACAGGTCGCTGTACGGGCGTGTGCCGACGTCGACCGTCCCCACCTCTGAGAGGAAGGATGGAGGAAGCGCGTGGCAGAAGCGTACGCTCGCCGTCGACTCGTCGTCGAGGAGATAGATACCGCCGGCGTCGAAGCCCAGCGTGGCCACGGTCGCGTCCAGGATGGCGCGCAGGGCGCCGTCCACATCGACGGCCCGGTTCGAGCGCAGGACGACCTCGCCGAGAGTCGTGCGGGTCGACGGACTCGGGCTCGGTTCCGTCGTGGCGGACCGCTGGCGCGATCGTGGCCGGCCGCTCATGACGGGCTCACCGTGCGCTCGGGCCGAGGGTCCCGGGGCCGGCGGCGCCGTTTCGCGCCCGTTTGCGCCGCCTCGAGCGGTAGCTCGCCCTTCTGCCACAGCGACCGCAGGGCCTGCGCGACGTCGCGGTCGTACTTCGTCCCGGCGCCGTCCGCTATCTCGTTCAGGGCGGCGTGAACCGGCCGGGCGGCGCGGTACGGGCGGTGCGCCGACATCGCCTCTACCACGTCGGCGACGGCGATGACCCGCGCCTCGAGCAGGATGTTCTCTCCCGTCAGCCCGTCGGGGTAGCCGCTGCCGTCCAGGCGTTCGTGATGCTGACGCACGATCTGTGGGATCGGCCCGAGGAACTCCATCGGGCGAAGCAGGTCGTAGCCGGCCTGCGAGTGCTCCCGGATGACGAGCGCCTCTCCCTTGGAGAGCGGGGTCGTCTTGGAGAGGATGTCGCCTGGGATCGCCAGCTTGCCGATGTCATGCAGCCTGGCCGCGATGCTCACCAGCTCCACGCGGTCGGGAGGCATGCCGAGCTCCTTCGCCAGGGCCTCCGAGACCTTAGCGACGCCCCGGGTGTGGCCGGCGGTGTAGGCGTCTCGCAGCTCGAGGGCGGAAGTGAGCGCCTCGACGGCGGCGCCGAGCACGCGGTCGGCGCGGCTGTTGCGGCAGATGCCGAACAGGGCGTCGGACGAGTTCCAGCGGCCGTGGGAGATCCTCGTCTCCACGGGTATCTCGTGCCCCCCGCTGGTGACCAGCGGGACGTGGCAGACCTCCTCCAGTCCGCTGAGCATGCGCGTCACGGTGTTCGCCACCTGGTCCCGGTGCTCCGCCGGGTGGAGTTCGAAGACCGATCGTCCGCGGAATTCGTCCGGCGAGTAGCCGAGCTGACGGCTCGCCTCACGGTTCATCTCCATCACCGCGCCGTCGTTGTCGAGCACGAAGAGCATGTCGGGACAGAGTTCGAAGAACGACCGCAGGTTGTCCTCAGCCTGGCGGAGCGCACCCACGGCCTGGGCCCGTGAGAAAGCGATGCCGAGTTCCTCGCCCACCGCCTCCAGCACGGAGCGTTCATAGACGGTGAATCGCCGCCGTCGCGTACTGACGACGTTCAGGGCGCCGAAGACCGTCCCGTCACACGGCAGGGGGACGGACGCGACGGCCTGGAAGCTCCAGCGGGCGGCGCGCTCCGCGGAGAACGCGGCGTAGTCATCCAGGTAGAGGGCCTCGCCGCCGTCGAGGACCGGGGCGTAGGAGGGCGCATCGATCTTCAGGACACCGAGCTCGCCCAGGAAGTCCTCCGGCAGGCCCGACGAGCAGCGGACACGAGCCGTGCGTGTCGCCGCGTCGACGACGTAGATGCCGCCGCCGTCGAAGTCCAGGATCTCGAGCACCGTGGTCAGTGCCGCTCGCATGGCGGCGTCGAGGTCGGTGTCGCGGTTGATGACGCGCACGAGCCGGCCGAGGGCGGCAAGATGCTCCAGGGGCACATCGGGTGATTCCGTCTTCCGGCCAAGCGCCGCCGGGCTGGTCGGACTGGGACTCACGGGTGCCTCCCTGCTCGCTTCACGGTCCTGCTTCCGGAACGTGCTGCTGGCCGTATCATCCTGATGATACCCAGTCAGGGCGGTGCCCCCGGGGGGTCATTCGCCCATGGCGAGCACGCTGGTACGTGCGTCTGGTGCGGTATGCCCATGCGCGCTGGGGGCAGCGCAGGTCCCGTACGTGAAACGGCCGGCGGTGCAAGCCCCCGCTTTGCGCCGCCGGCCAGTGTGGTGGTCGACTGGGAAGGTCCTCTCTCAGGCCACTTCCGGTCTCCTGGTCATCACATCGGCGGGTCTTGGCGGGGTCGCATGGAACAGGCGTCTAGGCGGACCGCGGGAGCGTAGCCGGTGCGGGCGACGCCGTCTCGTCCGGCGGCATGCGGCGCAGCCCCCGGCCGCCCGGCGTCAGACGGTGACGCGAAGGAGCTCGAGGTAGCTCGTCGCCCCGTCGAGGACCTTGGCGACGCCGTCGTCGCGCAGCGAGGCGACGCCCTTGTCGCGCGCGAGCCTCTGGATGTCGAGCATGCTGCCGCCGGTGGCGATGAGATCGCGCAGGTCGTCGTCGACGACCAGGACCTCGTAGAGGCCGACCCGGCCGCGATAGCCCGTGCCGAAGCACTTGGCGCAGCCGACCGGGTTGTAGATCTTGAGCCGCCTGCGTGGCGCCGCCCCCAGGCCGAGCTCCTCCCAGCGCCGGTCGGTGAGCGTGGCCGCCTCCCGGCAGTGCGGACACAGGCGGCGCACGAGCCGCTGGGCGACGAAGCAGCGCCAGGCGGCGGCGACGAGATAGCGTGGCACGCCCATCTCGACGAGGCGGTTGACCGCCGCCGAGGCGTCGTTGGTGTGCAGGGTGCTGAACACCTGGTGGCCGGTCACGGCGGAGTCGGCGGCCATCTTGGCGGTCTCGAGGTCGCGGATCTCGCCGACCATGATCACGTCCGGGTCGGCGCGGACGAGAGCGCGGAGGGCCTGGGCGAAGGTGAGGCCGATGGCCGGCTTGATCTCCGTCTGGATGATGCCGTCGATCTTGCGCTCGACCGGGTCTTCCACGGTGTAGATCTTGCGGTCGGGCGTCTTGATGAGCTCGAGCGTCGTGTACAGCGTCGTCGACTTGCCCGACCCGGTGGGGCCAACGATGACGATGCCGCCCTCCGGAGTCTTCAAAGCCTTCTCGAAACGGGCGAGGTTGTCGCCGACGAGGCCGAGTGAAGCCAGCGTCGGCGGCAGCGCCGACACCTCGAGGATGCGGATCGTGAGGTTCTCGCCGTACATGCTCGGGATGGAGGCCAGACGCAGGTCGATGCCCTTTCCGCTCGACAGCTCGAAGGACGCGCGGCCGTCCTGGGGCAGCCGGCGCTCGGCGATGTTCAGGTTGCCCATGATCTTGAGGCGGCTCGTGATGCCTGCCTGCAACTCCTTGGGGAACTCGCGCAACTCGTGGAGCACCCCGTCGATGCGGCAGCGCACGAGGAAGGAGTTCTCGCGCGGCTCGAGGTGGATGTCCGAGGCGCCCATGCTCGCCGCGTCGGTGAGCAGGCCGTCGACGAGCTCGATGGTGTCGGCGTCGAGGTCGCCGGACGGCGGCGCGTCCTCTTCGTCGATGCGCGCGTCCTTGAGCTTGCCGCGCGAGCTGAAGTAGATCGCGACTGCCTCGTCGAAGCCGGACTCGGAGCAGATGGCCGGCACGATGCGCTTCTTGGTGCGCATGCCGACCTCGTCGATGGAGATCACGTCCAGCGGATTGGTCATGGCGAGGATGAGGCTGCCGTTGTCGTCGATGCTGACCGGCATCAGCCGGCGACGGACGATGAAGTCGCGCGGCAGCAGGCCGAGCGCGGCCGGCTGGGGGGTGGTGTGAGCGAGGTCGACGACGCCGATGCGCATCTGGCCGGCGACGGCGTTGACGATGTCCGGCTCACCGACGAGGCCTTCGGCCACCAGCACCTCACCGAGGCGGCCGCCGCCGTCGTGCTGCCGCTCGAGGGCGTCGTCGAGCTGCTGCTGGGTGACCAGGCCGCTGGCGACCAGGAGCGCGCCCAGCTTGAGGCGGCCTGCGGCGCGCTGTGTGCGCCCGCTGATGAGCGCGTCGAGCCTGCGGCCGAGGTCGTCGGGAGCGAACGGCTTGGTGACGAACTCGGAGGCGCCGATGCGATGTGCGTGCTCGAACGTGGAGAAGTCGCCGTCAGAGGCGAGCACGAGGATCGGCGTGCCGCGGAGGCTGGGGTCGCCGGAGATGAGCCGCAGCAGCTCGAACGGGTCGAAGGTCCCGATGTCGAGGTCGAGGATGATCGCCGCCGGCGCCTTGTCCTGCAGCGTGCGCAGCGTGTCCGGGTCGCCGGGACCGGCGACGATGCTGTACCTGGGAGCGAACGCCCGGGACAGCTCGCCGAGCAGCTCGGTGTCGTCGTCGATGATCGCCAGAGTCTTTTTGGGCGCGCTGGGCACTCGGACCTCCCGCCGGGTCGCGGGGCTAGTGTAGCGCATCGCCTCTCATCCGCGAGGACCGGGAGGCGGGCGGCGGGTGGACATCGGGGCGCCGGGGCGCGCGGCTGCGACGCGAAGAGAAAGAGAAGAGAAAAACGCCGGGCCGGCGGGGGCCTTCACTCGGATGCGGGCGGTCCGAGCGTCTATCGAAGGAGACCGGCCCGGCTGAGAGAGAGGATGAGATGCCGGGCCGTAGCCCGGTGAGTAGTCCTTTCCGGTCTCGACTTGGGTATCGGCAGCGGGGGTCGGCGCATGAGGGGCCCGCGGCCCAAAGCGTTCCGCTTTCTGGCAACGCCCGGAGCCCGCGGCCCGCCTGCGCAGGGGCGCCGCTCGGGCGACGGCGTCCGACGTTGCTATACTCCGGCGACCGTCGGCAAGGAGTGCACATGTTCACCAAGGTCCTCATCGCCAACCGTGGCGAGATCGCCATCAGGGTCATCCGCGCCTGCCGCGAGCTCGGCGTGGCTACCGTGGCCGTCTACAGCGAGGCCGACGCGGAGTGCCTGCACGTCAGGTACGCCGACGAGGCGGTGTGCATCGGCCCGGCGCCGGCGGCCCAGAGCTACCTCGTCATGCCGGCGCTCGTCCAGGCGGCGCGTCAGAGCGGCGCCGTGGCGATCCATCCGGGCTACGGGTTCCTCGCCGAGCGGGCGGAGTTCAGCCGCCTGTGCCGCGACAACGATGTGAAGTTCATCGGGCCGGCGCCCGAGAGCATCGACCTGATGGGCGACAAGGCGGCGGCGCGGGCGACGATGACCGCCGCCGGCGTCCCGGTGACGCCCGGCTCCGAGGGCATCATCGCCGACGCCCTCGAGGCGGAGGTCGTCGCCCGCGACATCGGCCTGCCGGTCATGGTCAAGGCGTCGGCCGGCGGCGGCGGCAAGGGCATCCGCATCGTCAAGGAGGCATCCGAGCTGGCCGGCGCCGTCCGTCAGGCGCAGGCCGAGGCCGAGGCGGCGTTCGGCAACGGCGCGGTCTACGTCGAGAAGTACATCGGCGCGCCGCGTCACATCGAGATCCAGGTGCTCGCCGACGGCAAAGGCCACGGCGTGCACCTCGGCGAGCGCGACTGCAGCATCCAGCGGCGCCACCAGAAGCTCATCGAAGAGGCGCCGTCGCCGGCGGTGACGCCGGAGCTGCGGCGGCAGATGGGCGAGGCGGCCGTCGCCGCCGCCGTCGCCGCACACTACGAGGGCGCCGGCACCGTCGAGTTCCTGCTCGACGCGGACGGCAGCTTCTACTTCATGGAGATGAACACCCGCGTCCAGGTCGAGCACTGCGTCACCGAGATGGTCACCGGCGTCGACATCGTCAAGACCGGCATCCGCATCGCCGCCGGCGAGGGGCTCCCGCTGCGCCAGGAGGACGTCGAGATCGAGGGCCACGCCATCGAGTTCCGCATCAACGCCGAGGACCCGGCGGAGGGCTTCATGCCGTCGCCCGGCGTCGTCACGCAGTGGATCCCGCCGGGAGGCCCTTGGGTGCGCCTCGACAGTCACGTGTATCAGGGGTACATGGTGCCGCCCTTCTACGACAGCCTGCTCGGCAAGCTCGTCGTGTGGGGACGCGACCGCGAGGAGTGCCTCGCGCGTTCGCGGTGGGCGCTCGACCAGTTCCTCGTCGACGGGGTCAAGACGGTGATCCCGTTTCACCGGCTGGTGCTCGAGCACCCGTTGTTCATGGCCGGCGACGTGAACACCCACTTCATCGAGGACCACCTGGGCTGACGGGCGCCGCCGGCGCGGACGGGGCTCGGCCCTTCCCGCTCCGGCCGGGTATCTTGCCCTAGACGGTTCGCCCAGAGAGAAGTCCGGCCATCCGCCGATGGTAGCTTCAGGAGGCTCGAAGACCAGGAAGCATGGGGGCGGCGGTGACAGCGGGAGCGGCGAGGCGCCGAAACGGCTTCACTCTCATCGAGCTGCTCATCGTGATCATCATCGTGGCGATCCGCGCCGCGATCGCGGTGCCGATGTACCTCACGCAGAGAAGCAAAGCCAAGGACGCCGCCGTCAAGGAGGGCGTCCACACCATCCAGATCGGGGTGCAGAGCTACGCGGTCGACCACGACGACACGTACCCGCCGAGCGGCAGCCTCGACGCCCTGAGGGGTACCTACGTCGACACGTGGCCGCGCGATCCGTTCGGGGGTGGGCTGATGACGTACTCGGCGGCGGCGAGCCCCGGCTCCTACAGCTACGTCGCGGCTGCGCCGTCGTACCACCTCACCGGCTGGCTGAGTGACGGCAGCTTCGAGACCCCGGGCGCGCCCGCGGCACCCTCCACCGGCTTCGCCACGGTGAGCGGGGACCTCATCGCGCTCATGCGCGACTACTACGCCACCTACGGCAGGTGGCCGCGCTCCTGGGCGCCCTACTGCTACACGGATCTCGGGCTCGACCCGGCGGAGTACTCGCAGCCCATCGACAACGTGTACTACAAGCCGGTCGGCGCAACGCTGCAGGCGCGTCCGGCGGACGGCCACGTCATGACCGTCACCGACTCGCTGGGGCAGGTCCGCGTTCTGACTCCCCAGCTCAACTGGAATCTCGTGTACGACTCCTCGAGCGGCGACTGGTACTACCACACCATCGACCCCGCCAACCTCATCGACATCGCGACGCTCCGGACGACGCCGGGCTGAGGGCCGCTCGTCTGGATCAGTCGGGCGCTCCGTCGCCGCGAGAGCGCCGGGGGCGCCGGAGCGGCAGTCTCGAGCCGAGCCCGTCAGGTCGAGGAGGCGACGACGCGGATGCCGTAGCCGGCGGCGGCGACCTGCGCGAGCAGCAGCTCCGCCGCCGGCGCGAGGAGCGCGGCCACCTCGGCGTCGCCTCGGCCGCGCGCGCTCAGCGTCACGCGGATGACGCGCGTGCTCCCGAGGACCTTCGCGCGGGACTTCACGTAGACGGCCGGGTGCGCCTCCTCGGCGGCGAGGAGGATGTCGGCGATCGCCGATTCGTCCTGGAGCTCCACCTCGAGCGAGCGCTCCTCGTAAAGCGCCGCGCCGAACACCTCGTCGAGGAGGTCGCCGAGCGTCTCGTCGACGATCGCCATGAGCTCCTCGGGCACGCCGGGCAGCGACACGAAGCGGGTCTCGCCGGCGCGGCGGAGGACGGCCGGGGCTCCGCCGATCGGGTTCACGATCGGCTCCGCTCCGGCAGGCAGCCGCGCCATCTTGCGGCGGCTTTCGTTCATCCCGGCGAAGGGGACGAATCCGCGGGCGTGGAACTCCGCGTACTTCTCGGCCACGAGGCGTTCCGCCTCGGGATGCAGCTTCAACTCCACGCCCAGACCGAGCGCGACGCCCTGGAGCGTGCGGTCGTCGCTCGTGGGGCCGAGTCCGCCGACGGTGAAGACGAGGGCCGACCGCCGGTCGAGGCAGCCGCGGATCTCGGCGGCGATAGCCTCGACGTCGTCGCGCACCATCACCGTGCGGCGCACGAGGCCGCCCAGGCCGGTGACGCGCGTGCACAGCCAGTTGGTGTTGGTGTCGAGGACGTCGCCGATGAGCACTTCGTTGCCGGCGGAGACCACCTCGACGATGGGCGCCGCGGACTGCGGGTCGGCGCCGCCGTGGGTGGGGATCGAGCCGCTCATGACGCCCAGTCTCGCAGATGGGCGCCCGGAGGGGCAAGGCGCGGGCGCGACTCGAGGTCTCGACGCCGCCGCCGGCCCGGCCTTGGGTATACTCAGAGCAGCGGAGAGGAGCCCGGATGAAGCCCCTGATCATCGTTCAGCACGAGCCCGACGACCCTCCCGGCAGCGTCGCCGCGGCGCTCACCGACTTCGGCGTCCCCTTCGAGGTGCGTCGCCTTCACGAAGGCGACGCCCTCCCGAAGTGGCCGGACGAGACGTCGGGACTCATCAGTCTCGGCGGCGCCATGCACGTCACCGACACGCGCGAGCACCCGTTCCTCGCCGACGAGGTCAAGCTCATGCGCCGCATCGTGCACGAGGGAGGCCCCGTCTGGGGTATCTGCCTCGGCGCGCAGTTGCTCACCCTTGCGGCGGGGGGCGACGTGTACAGGCGCAAGCATCCCGAGGTGGGCTGGGTCGCGATCGAGAAGGTCGCCGAGGATCCGCTCCTGCGCGGCATCACCTCACCTTTCATCGCCTTCAACTGGCACGAGTACTCGTGCCGCGTGCCGCCCACGTCCCATCTCGTCGCCACCTGCGGGGACGGCGTCCAGGTGTTCCGCGCCGGGGGCAAGGCCTGGGGCACGCAGTTCCACCCCGAGGTCGACGAGGCGATGGCGCCGCACTGGGTCCGCGATGCTCTGAGCGAGTACAAGCGCTTCGGGGTGGAGTTCGCCCGGGAGCTGCGCGCCGAGACGGAGCGGCGACTCCCGGCCTACCCGGCATTCTGCAGGCACCTCACCAGGAACTTCCTGCTCACGTGCGGGCTGTTGTCCGCCGAGTGAGATTCACGGCCACGGGGTCGTACGCACGAAGGCGACGCTTGCGCGTCGCCTTCGTGCACCCGTTTCCGGGCAGCCCCTCGGGGAGAGGGGCTTGTGAAAGGAGCCATGGGGTGGTACCTGGAGGTACCCTGCGCGGGGAGGGGTGTGTGGAGGGGGACTCCGCCGCGCAGACGGTATATTACCACTAG